>JAOACN010000149.1 GCA_026417815.1 Chloroflexaceae bacterium
CTTTCATCTCCACACCTCCACACCTCCACATCTCCACACCTCCACACCTCCACACGACCCACGGTAGAAGTGGAGAAGCAGGAACGCGAACATCCGCGCGAATGAATGCACCAGGTCTATGGCACTCTATCCCCCCGACGACCCCTATCTCTTGGTCATTACCATTTTTGGACTGACCATCTCCGTGCGCTGGTACGGGGTGATCATCATGAGCGGCGCGCTGATCGCCGCCTACCTCTCCACCCGCCGGGCCGTGGCGCGAGGTTACGACCCCGACCACGTCTGGAACCAGTTGATGCTCGGCCTGCTCCTCGGCATTGCCGGCGCGCGGGCCTACTACGTCATCTTCGAGTGGGAGCGCTTCGCCAGCAACCCCTGGAGCGTGATCAACCTCACCACCGGCGGCCTGGCCATCCATGGCGCGATTATCGGCGCCCTGCTCTCCGTGGTCATTTACACGCGCTGGAAAGGTCTGCCCTTCTGGGACTGGATCGATGTCGGTGTGCCGGGCTTCATGCTGGGCCAGGCCATTGGCCGCTGGGGCAACTTCTTCAACCAGGAGGCTTACGGGCGGCCCACCAGCCTGCCCATCGGCGTGCGGATTGACCCGGAGCACCGCGTGCCGCCGTACACCGATCTGCAACGGTACCCTATCGACACCCTCTTCCACGCCACGTTTCTCTACGAGTCGTTGTGGAACTTCGCCGGTGTGGGGCTGTTACTGCTCGCCGACCGCCGCTTTGGCCACGGCGCGCCCGCCGGTCGCCGCTGGCTGCGTCCTGGCGACCTGCTCTTCCTCTACGGCATTATCTACTCCACGGGCCGCTTCTGGATCGAAGGGCTGCGCACCGACAGCCTCTGCCTCAACGGGGTTGGCGGCGATTGCGCCGGCTCGCTACGTGTCGCGCAGGTCATCAGCCTGGCCATCATCGGCGCCTGCGTCGTGGCCCTGATCCTGAACCACCGGCGCCCTCAGCCGCCCGCGCCCGCGCCCGGCAACCACGCCAGTCGCCGGGCCACGTTGTAGAACCGAAGCATTGATGCGCCAACGCTTCGGCCCTACAGCCCGGTGGGACCGGGGGCGGCGCTCCTCTACCGCAGGCGCCGCGTCCGATAATCGTAGCGACCCTGCAGGTCGTTGGGCGAGGTGCCCTCCATCGGCTTGACCCCGGTCAGGAAGGCGGCCCGGTCAATCATATGGGTGGCCACGGGGGCGGTAAGAAAGAAGAACGCGATCATCGCCATCATCTTGATGACGATAGGAAGCGAGGCGCCGTAGTAACTGCCCACTCCCAGCAGCACGCCGATGATCCCCAGCGTGCCGGCCTTGCCCGCGGCGTGGACGCGCGTGTACAGGTCCGGCAGGCGCACCAGTCCAATCGACGAGACGACGACGAAGAACACCCCGATACCCATCAACAGCGCCGTGATCAGTTCCACCAGGCTCATCAGTTCCTCCCCTCCTCGATGTAGCGGGCCAGGGCCACTGTGCCCAGAAAGCCCAGCACCGAGACCACGATCACGGCGTCGATCAGGATCGGCTGGCGGAACTGCACCACGAACATTGCAATCAGCCCGACCAGATGGGTCATAATCATGTCGAAGGCCACCGCCCGATCGGGAATGCTGGGCCCGCGCACCAGACGCCAGAAGGTGACGGCCAGCGATAAGCTGAGCAGGGCCATCAGAATGGTCATCGTCAGTTGGAACGGGCTCATGGCAGCAACTCCATCACACGGCGCTCGTAGGCCTCCTTCGTTGCCTGGCGCAGTCCCTCGGGATCGCGGGCGTCGAAGGCATGAATGTACAGCGTCTTGCGATCGCTGGATACGTCAAGGCTGACCGTGCCCGGAGTAAGGGTGATCAGGTTGGCCAGGGTAGTGATCCCCTCGTCGCTCTTGAGATCCAGCGGGATGGCCACGATCCCCGGTTGCAGGTCCATCTTCGGCGAGAGCACCGTGCGCGCCACGGTAATGTTGGCTTTGACAATCTCGACGAAGCCGAAGCCAATGAAGCCCAGCCAGCGCCACAGCGCCCGGAGCGGGTTGCGCGACCAGAAGCGGAAGTAGGCGCGCAAGCTGAACGGCTCGTTCGAGAAGGTCGGCCACGCCAGTCGTAGCACCAGGAAGCTGAAGATGAAGCCGACGATCCAGTCGGCCGGGTGGTACGAGCCGTTGACCATCACCCAGGCCAGCGCCAGCAGCAGATTTAACCCCAGCATAAACGCTCCTTCAGTCATTCTCGAACCGTCGTTCTCCCGGTTAATCTCTCCTTTGTCACTTTGCTGCTGGCGGGGGTTGCGGGGGCCGCAGGCCCCGAAGATCTTCCCTTCCTGGTGCGACGCAACCCCTCCGAACCTCCGCGCAGCGGAAGCCGCGGCAAGTAACAAGGTAGAGGTAATACCCTTGCACGGCAATCCAGATTAAAATCAGCGGCTCTTGTTCACTTACTATTCGCCGTTGATGTCACCGCATCGCAGCCAGCCGGGCCGCAGACATCCTGGACCAGACTCTGCGTATTGAACACCTGCTCGGCCGAGTAGCGGCTGTACTGCAACACGGGGCTGGCCCCAAAGCCAATAGCGAGGCTCAGGGCCACCAGCAGCGCGCTGGGCGCGATCAGCAGGGCCGAGGCCCGCGGCATGGCCGTCTGCTCAACATAGGCCTTTTTCCAGAACACTTCGTTCCAGATCTTCAGCATCGAGAAGAGCGTGAAGAGGCTCACAACCGCGGCGACGCCCACCATCACCCACTGCCCCTGGTCCAGACCGACCTGGATCAGGCCCAGTTTGCCAAAGAAGCCGCTCAGCGGCGGCAGCCCGGCCAGCGAGAAACTCGCCAGGAGCCAGAGACCGGCCAGGATCGGCTCCCGCCGGGCCATGCCGCCCATCTGCTTCAGTTCGCCGGTGCCCGCCAGGTACTCCGCCGTGCCGCCGATCATGAACAGGGCCTGTCTCTTATACACATCT
>JAOACN010000094.1 GCA_026417815.1 Chloroflexaceae bacterium
GCGAGACGAAGGGCGAGAAGATTGTGGTGTTCCGCTATCGCAACAAGAAGCGCTATCGCCGCCGAACCGGCCACCGCCAGCGCTACACCCAGGTGCAGATCACCGAGATCCTGACCTGATCGAGGCTCCCGGTACCGGGAGGGTCGGGAAACATACATCCTTCCCAGGAAACCGGTGGGGCTCCCGCCGACGGGGAGGGTCCGGGAGGGCATAGCCCTCCCGAAAATCATCACTTTACCCCATCGGCGCGCGGTGAAGCTGTATGCGGCCTTACGCAAAACAAAATGTTACCTTGGCGCGACGGCCGTCGCGCCCTGAGAGGAGATAGCGACAATGGCACACAAAAAGGGCGTAGGCAGTTCGCGCAATGGCCGCGACAGCAACCCGAAGATGCGCGGGGTCAAGGTGTACGGCGGCCAGCACGTCGTGCCCGGAAACATTATCGTCCGCCAGTGCGGCACAAAGATCCGCCCGGGTATGAACGTCGGCCTGGGTCGTGACTACACAATCTATGCGCTGGTGGAAGGTACGGTCAAGTTCCAGCCGTACTCGCGGACCCAGAGGATGGTCAGCGTGATCCCGGTCGAGCAGCCGGGCGAGGGCGCTATTGCCGATTAAGAGCCTAGCCGGATACCCGGGTGTGCGCTTTATTTCCGGGCGGGTGTAGCCCTCCCGGACCTTCCCCTCAAGCGGGGGCGCGGGAAAACCGGGTTTCCACACGAGGAGCACGCAGGTGAAAAAGGGAATTCATCCCCAGTACCATATGGACGGGATCGTCTGCACGACGTGCGGCACACGCTGGGCCATTGGTTCGACGCGCCGCAATCTGCGGGTCGAGATCTGCTCCAATTGCCACCCGTTCTATACGGGCGAACAACGGATCGTGGACACCGCGGGACAGGTTGACCGCTTCATGCGGCGGTTGAGCACCGCCCAGGCCCATCAGGCCGATCTGGAGAAACGGCGCGAGGCGCGCAACCAGCAGCCGCAGAAGCAAAGCCTGCTCAAAGAGTTGTACGGGGAAGACGTGTAGTTCTCCGGCTGTGATGCTCAGAAGGGGGCGCCGTTGCCGGTCGCCCCCTTCTTGCTTGCCGGCTGCGCGCGCGTTGGCGATGACGAGGCGCCGTCCAAGAGAGCGAAGCCGCCCCGTGCTTTGTGCTCGTCGCGCCTCTGGTGGCGCCGACGCGCCTCAAAGGACAAACGAGGCGCCGACCATGATCGCCAGGAGGATCCCGCCGATAATCGCGATACGGATCAAATCCTGTTGCACGTAGGCATAGTCGCGGGAATGGTCCGGCGGCTCGATAGCGCGGGTGACGGCAGGACGACTCTGCGGGCTGCGAAGCGGTTGGCGGCGACGGGAGCCGCGCGATTGACTGGCCATAGAGAACTTTCTGCCTGGGCCGCTCCGGGCGGCCAGCGTTTCCGACCCAGATACACGCGGTTGGAGAGGCGCGGGGAAATTCGGGTTCCGCACGTCCCTGCCTGCTGGCAGAGCTACACGCTCCCAGAAACACGCTTGTTTATCCTATCGGTGTGATTATACCACTTCTTTTTCTGTCGGCGCGCCTATGAAACGTATTGGAATCTTTGGCGGCGGCCAGCTTGCTCAGATGCTCACCCAGGCGGCCATCTCACTGGGCCTGGAAACAACGATCTTCGAGCGGGTCGCCGACAGTCCCGCGGGCCGTCTGACCCAGCGCGAGATCATCGGCCCGTGGGACGACCCGACCGCCCTGGCGCGTTTCGCTGCCCAGAGCGACCTGGTGACCCTGGAAAACGAGTTCGTTGACGCGGCCATTCTCGCTCGACTTGAGGCGCAAGGGATACCCGTGACACCTTCGTCGGCGACGGTGGCGGTGGTGCAGGACAAACTGCTCCAGAAGGAGCGCATCGCCGCGGCCGGGCTTGCCTTGCCGCCCTTCCGCGCCGTGTCCAGCCCGGAGGAAGTGATCGCGGCAGGAGAGGCCTTCGGCTGGCCGATGGTGCTGAAGGCTCGCCGCAACGGGTACGATGGCTATGGCAACGCGACCCTGCGTCACGCCGATGACGTGGCGCCAGCGTGGGCACACCTGACCCGCGGCGGCAGCCCACTGCTGGTGGAGGCCTGGGTGCCCTTCGCCCGCGAACTGGCGGTGATGGTAGTGCGGGCCCATGACGGCGAGACGCGCGCCTATCCGGTCGTCGAGACGGTTCAGCGCAATCACATCTGCCACATCGTGCGCGCGCCAGCGCCTATGCCCGCCGCTGAAGCCGCCGCGGCCACAGAACTGGCCACACGCGCGGTACAGGCCGTACACGGCGTTGGCATCTTTGGCGTCGAGTTGTTTGAACTTCCCGATGGACGGGTGCTCTACAACGAAATGGCCCCACGTCCCCATAACTCCGGCCACTATACCATAGAAGGATGTGTCACCTCGCAGTTCGAAAACCACCTGCGGGCAGTGCTGGGCTGGCCCCTCGGCCCGACCGACCTGCGCGCCCCTGCGGCGGTGATGGTCAACCTCCTCGGCCAGTATCACGGCCCGGTGCGTGGCGACGTGTTGCGCCCGGCGCTGGCGGTGCCGGGGGCGCATGTGCATCTGTACGGCAAGCGCGAAAACCGCATCGGCCGCAAAATGGGGCACATCACCGCCCTGGGCGCAACACTGGCCGAGGCGGAGGCCGTGGCGCGCCGCGCCGCGGAGCGCGTGGATTTATAATAGGGTTTCTACTGGCAGGAGCGTGGGGAACCCTGGGCGCCCCACGTTCCTCCAACCGGCGATGGGGCCCTGTGGCATTCCTTCGAGCAGGAGCGTGGGAAAACCAGGTTTCCCTGAAGTTCACGTCGGTGAAGGGCGGCGCCGCCGCAAAGCCACCTGGAGGTTTCATTCGCGGAGCGAGCCATGACACCAGTGGTCGGGATCGTGATGGGGAGCGATAGCGATCTGCCTACGCTGCAAGGCGCTATCGAGGTATGCGCGGAGTTTGGCGTGCCGTGCGAGGTGCGGGTGGTCTCGGCGCATCGCACACCGCACGACATGATCGAATACGGGCGCACCGCCCACGAGCGTGGCCTGCGGGTGATCATTGCCGGAGCGGGAGGGGCGGCGCACCTGCCGGGCATGCTCGCCGCCTGCTCGCCATTGCCGGTGATCGGCGTGCCGGTGCCGAGCAAGGCCCTCAACGGTCTGGACTCGCTCCTCTCCATTGTGCAGATGCCCGCCGGCGTGCCGGTTGCCACTGTCGCCATTGGTGGTGGGCGCAACGCCGGACTCCTGGCGGTGCAGATCCTGGCGACGAGCGACCCCGCCTTGCTGGCCCGGATGCTGGAGTACAAGGCGCGCCTGGCCGATGAGTCGCGGGCAAAGAATAGCGCCCTTATCCAGCGTTCGGATGGCGATCTTTCTCCTGGCAGCCGTTTATGATTAGCAGCACTTCCACTGTGGAGCAACCATGCGCAATCTACTGATCACCGGCGGAGCGGGCTTTATCGGTTCCAACTTCGTCCACTACATGCTGGAGACACACGCCGACTACCGCATTATTGTCTTCGATAAGCTCACCTACGCGGGGCGCCGCGAGAACCTGGAACGGGTCGCGGCCAACCCGCGGTTTCATTTCATCCAGGGCGACATCTGTGATATGCAGGCGGTGCGGGCGGCGGTGCGGGAGCACGACATTGACACCATCGTCAACTTCGCCGCCGAGACCCACGTGGACCGTTCGATCATGGCCCCGGATGCGGTGGTGACCACGAACGTGAATGGCACGTGGACGCTCCTCGAGGTGGCGCGCGAGGCCGGTCTGGAGCGCTTTCACCAGATCAGCACCGATGAGGTCTACGGGGCGATCCCGGCGCCCCGGCGCTCGCGCGAGGGTGATCCGCTGGAACCGCGCAGCCCCTATTCGGCGAGCAAAGCCGGAGCGGAGCATCTGGTCCATGCCTATTTTGTTACCTACGGCCTGCCGGTAACCACAACCCGCGGCTCAAACAACATCGGCCCCTATCACTACCCGGAGAAGGCGGTTCCCCTCTTCACGACGAACGCGATTGACAACCTGCCGCTGCCCATCTATGGCGATGGCTTGCAGGTGCGCGACTATCAGTACGTGCTTGACCACTGCGAGGCCATTGACACGGTGCTGCACCACGGGCAACTCGGCGAGGTCTACAACGTCGGCACGGAGGTCGAAACGCCGAACATTGAAATGGCGCACAAGATCCTCGACCTGCTGGGCAAGCCGCGGAGCCTGATCCAGCACGTGACCGATCGCGCCGGACACGACCGGCGCTACGCGCTCGATTGTTCGAAGCTCCGCGCCCTGGGCTGGCGGTCACGTCACAGTTTTGACGAGGCGCTGGAGAAGACCGTGCGCTGGTTCGTGGAACATGAAGCCTGGTGGCGGCCCATCAAGTCGGGGGAGTACCTGGAGTACTATCGCCGGCAGTACGAGGAGCGGGGCCCGTAGCAGCCGCGGCGGGGCGTGGCGGCGGGAGGATCAACCTGCGTCCTACCCGGCTCCTGAGGCTTACAGGCCCGTCAGGTATTCCTCGGCGTCTTCGATCATGACCTCGTAGCCGCTCTCGAGCCGGCGAAAGCGAAGGTGACGCGGGAACACGGCCAGCCCGCGGTCCATCAGTTCCTGGTGAACGATGGCTTGCACCGCGCCCCAGAGTTCGGCCTCGCCGGCATAGTAACGCCGTAGCAGCGCGGCAAGTTCGGGGCTTGCGCTCCAGCGGATCTGCCTGGTGCTCATGGAGGTCTCCTGCCCGCTTATGGCGGTTCCATGGCTCAACGTGTGGCATATGTCTGGCTTGACCAGGAGTATAAC
>JAOACN010000166.1 GCA_026417815.1 Chloroflexaceae bacterium
CTGGAACGGCGCGCGGCGCGCCCGGCCCGCGCGCCCACTCTGGCCCTGGCTGGCCTGGTCACGCTGATCGCCTGCGAGAACCTGACCACGCCCTTCCCCGTCGTGCCTGTCTATGTCCCTTCGCTGTACGCGGCGCTGGGGCGGGACCCCGAACGCTACGCGATCCTGGAGTCGCCGTTTTACTACAACACCAGCCCCGTGTACATGCTCTTCCAGGTCGTGCACGGCAAGTACCTGGCGGGCGGCTACACCTCGCGCAGACTGCCCTATCCTCTGGTTGAACAGATCCCCACGGTGCGCATGTTCGCCTATGCCGGTCCCCAGCGGGACATCATCACCCAGGAGCCGGCGCGGATCGCCGCCAGCGTCTTCAGTTACTTCAACATTCGCTACCTGATGCTCCATGGCGCCGGTGGCGCCCTACGTTATGGCTACCTCCGGACCGTCGCGGCAGCGGCGGCCGGCGGCGCCAGACCCGAGCACGAACGCTCGATGCTGGCCTACTCGGATACGCGCAGCGCATCGGGCCTGCTGCGGGCCATGGGGCCGTTTGAGCCTCCGGTAGCCAGTTCAGTGCTGGCCTACCGCGTGGTTCCGCCGGACGATCCGCTGCCGTTTCTGGGGCTCGGCGCGGGCTGGTCGCCCCCGCGGGAAAACCCTGCGGGCGTGGAGCGGTACATCAGCGACGAAGCCGAGGTGCTGATTTACAGCGCCCGCCCGCGCCGGGTGACCGTGGAACTGGACCTGGCGAGCCCCGGCGCGGGCCAGCTCCAGGTGAGCGTAAACGGCGCAGCACGCCCGCCGCTGGCATTGCCCGGCGGCAGTTCGCGCCAGCAGTTCACCCTGGACATCGAGAGCGGCGTGACCCGGCTGTACCTGCGCCCGTCGGTGGCCGGCGCGCTGGTGGTGCGTGGGGTGGGATTGGAAAGTTAATCGTTCCTGTCCGGCGGGTGCAGGGAGTCGTAGCCTCCCCGTACACCCTCTGTTCCGGCCCGCAACGGGCGCGCGCCCCCCCAGGCGGGCAGGGGCGTGGGCGCGTCTGCCACCACCCCGGGCAATGGCGGCCCGCGCCCTCCCAGTGGGCAGGGACGTGGGGAACCCCGGGCTCCCCGTCCTCCTGCTAAAGGTATCCGACCAGGCACTTAAAGAGAGAGGAGAACATGGAACAGTGGCTCGAACGGCGCGAGGTATTTCGAGGCCGATTTTTCACGGTGATCACCGGCACGGCGATGATCGCCAATGGACAGACGGCCCGGCGGGACGTGGTGGAACATATCGGCGGGGTCGCGGTGGTGCCGACCCTCGCCGGCAACGTGCTGCTGGTGCGCCAGTACCGCATCGCCGCGGGCCGGGAGATGCTAGAATTGCCCGCGGGCCTGTTGCACCCGGGCGAGGCGCCGGAGGAGGCGGCGGCCCGCGAACTGGCCGAAGAACTGGGTTATCGCGCCGGGCGGCTCATCCCGCTGGTAAGCTACTATACCTCGCCGGGCTACACCAACGAACGCACCCACATCTTCCTGGGCCTCGACCTGACCCCCACCGACGGCACGGCCGACTGGGACGAACACCTGCATCCGGAAGAACGGCCCCTGGAGGGATTGCCGCAGGCGCTGCTCGAAGGGGCCTTCAGCGACGGCAAGACGGTGATCGGCCTCTCGCTGGCTCTGGCCTGGCTGGCAAGGCACGGTCACATGGAGGGGTTGGAGCCGTACTAATCTGTAGAGTAAGTTTTTCGGTAACCACACGCTGCTCACCAACCCTCCCCCGCCGGGGGAGGGCGCCCGGCTCCTCCCCCCAGCTGTCTCTTATACACATCTGACGCTGCCGAC
>JAOACN010000189.1 GCA_026417815.1 Chloroflexaceae bacterium
GTGTATAAGAGACAGCGATCTACCTGGCCGAGTTCGATGGCCCGCGCACCCGCGAGGTGCTGGTCAAGGTGCTGCGCGATGCTTGAATGGTGTGGCAGGGTGGCGCCAGGCCATGGAGCGCAACCCTCGGGGTTGCGTACGGGCCGGATTGCGCTACAAGGTCAGGCAGATTCGCCTGCCAGGAGGCTGGCGCGCGCCCATTCGTAGCGCGCGATACGTTCCAGCACCTCCGGCGTGGACGGGAGGCGTGCGCTGTTGGCCAGGTTATCGGCGAGATCGAGGAGCTTGACGGCGCGCGCCAGCGGGTCGGGGCTGAGTCGGGCGATGTACTCCTCGTATGATTCGCCCTCGCGGCGCGTCAGGCGGTCCACCGCGGCGATGATGCGTTCATCGTAGCCGGCGCGCCGCAGATCGTCGAGGGTGAGGTGGGTATCCTCGATGACATCGTGCAGGGCCGCGACGATCCGCTCTTCCTCGGAGGTTGACTGGACGACCAGGCGGAGGGGGTGCAGGATGTAGGGCTGGGGCGGCACGCTCGGGTACACCTGACCGGCGTGCGCCGCGGCCGCCAGACAGATGGCATCTTCCAGCGTCGGTCGCGCACTCTGGTTCATGAGCGGTTTCCCATCCTCTTCAATGCCGAAACCCGCCGACACTCCTGGCGGGTTTCGTCCTGGGAAGCGATTGGAGCGGGCGACGCGACTCGAACGCGCGACCATCTGCTTGGAAGGCAGATGCTCTACCAACTGAGCTACGCCCGCGCTACCGCAACTGTACCACACTCTGCCTACGCACGCAAGGGCAGCCCTGGCGGCAACTGTTCACACTTCTCCTGGGAGCGAGGGCTTCCCGCCCTCGTTGCGGCTTCGAGGGCGTCTCGCCCTCGCTCCCAGGCTCTCCTGTTACCCCGGGGGTGAACACGTACCCCCGGCGCACGTTCAGGTCTACCGCAGAGGGGCGCGGAGGACGGGCAGGCGGGAACCCTCCGCGCTCCTCTGTGCCCTCTGCGGTAAAAACGTGTTCGGCAGGTGGAAACACTATCGCTGGCGCCTGCCGGCACACGTCGCGCCATCGCGCCAACCCCTTGCCAGCCCCTGGTATAATCAGGAAAAGGCCGCTTCTGGCTATGTTAGATCTTCCAGGAACCAGACGCTCCGGCGCGTACCTGAGGAGGGCCGGATGGTTGCTCCCCCTTCCAACCCTGATGCTGCGCCTGACCGGCCAGCCATTCTGATCGTTGACGATGAACCGAACGTCACCCGCTCACTGGCCCGCAGCCTCCGCGATCGCTTCACCGTCTTCACCGCAACCACGGCCGCCGCGGCGCTCGACATCATCTCCCGCGAGCGCATCGCGGTGATCCTCACTGACCAGCGTATGCCCGACATCAGCGGCGTGCAGTTGCTCGAACGCGCCCGCGATATTCGCCCCGAAACCCTCGGCATCCTGATTTCGGGCTACACCGATGTCGCCGCGCTGGTGGACGCGCTGAACCTGGGCAATGTCCGCGGCTTTCTCCCCAAACCCTGGGACATCCATCAGTTGCGCCGCCAGTTGGAACAGGCCGTCCGCGATTATCAGGCCGGCTTTCTCGAACGTGATGTGCTGCGCAACACGGCCGAAGCAGTCGCCCGGGCCCAGGAACAGGTGGCCGAGTTGCGCAAGGCCCTCGACGAGATCGCCTCGGGTCACGGCGACGCGCTCTTCGCCCAGTGGGAACGCACCAACGCCCAGGCCCGCAATGAGCCTGCCGGAACGTTCGAGCATCCATTTTATGATGGACCGCGCGCCGATACGCCGATCAGCCAGCACGATCCAACCACCTTCAACGGGCTCGTTGCCGAGTACGGCGACCTGCTGGACCAGGCCGTCGAGCAGCGCTTTTTCCAGGGCCAGTCGGCCGTGCCCGACCACCTGCGCGCCCTGAGCGAGCGCCTGGGCGCCCACTGGGCCGGCCCCCGCGACGCCGTCGAGATCCACACCACCGCGCTCAAGCGCCGTATCGCCGCCGCCCCCGCCGCCAGGGTAACGGTGTATGTGGAGGAGGCGCGCCTGCTGCTGCCCGAGTTGCTCGGCAATCTGGTGGTGTTCTACCGCGCCTGGCTCGCTGCGACCCTCGCCGGGCGCCGGCCGCCTCCATCCCTATGAGCAGCCACCCCTTTCCGCTTGACCCGATGCTCGACCAGGCGACGCTCCCCTTCGTCGTCCTCGATGGCGCAGGAGTTCTGCTGGCGCTGAACCCGGCCGCCGCCCGGCTCTACGGCTCCTCCCGTCGGGCCACGGTGCTCTACGCCATGGGCGTTACCCAGCACGTATGCGGTACGG
>JAOACN010000237.1 GCA_026417815.1 Chloroflexaceae bacterium
AGATGTGTATAAGAGACAGGTCTACGATCACCTGGTGCGGGTAACGGACAGCATCGACCTGTACCGTGAACTGCTCACCAGCGCCTATGACAGTTACCTTTCGATACAATCCAATCAACTCAATCAACTGGTCAAAGCATTGACCCTGGCCTCGATCATCTTGATGAGCGCCTCGCTCATCGCCGGCATCTATGGCATGAACTTCGAGAACATGCCCGAACTGGCCTGGCGCTGGGGCTACCCGATGGCCCTGGGGATGATGCTGAGCGTGGGGATCGGACTGGCCCTCTTTTTCCGCAGCCGGAACTGGTGGTAGTGGTGCGCCGAAGGATTGGCGCAGCCAGTGCTTCGGCTCTACGAGACGTGCCCGTGGATCTGTTCGTTAATGGCGCGCCGTGCGCCGAAACGTCGGAACTCTCCGAGGGCCAGGCGGTCGAGTTCAGCGCCACGCCGCCGCCCGACGCGACCCTGGCGCTGTGGCTCGGCGCGGAGCCGCTGGCGCCGTTCCTGCGCCCCGGGGAGACGACCTGGCGCTGGCGCTGGGTGGCGCCCCAGGCGGCCGGGGCGTATCCGCTCCGCCTGCGGCTCACCTGGCCCGATGGGCGGGTCGAGGAGCAGCGCCACCGCCTGCGGGTACTGCCTGGAAAACTTGACCAGGAACGCTACGAAGCCCTGTGCGCCGATCTCCAGCGCCTCGGGCGCGCCCTGGTAACCACCTTGAGCGGGGGGGCCGAGCCGCTTGTCGCACGCTCCGCAGCTTCCCTCCGGCTCACCGACCCGGTCGAGGAGTTTCACCGTCTGTTTGGCGCCGAGTTCGAGCGCTTCACCCCCGCCGTCGAGCGCCTGGCCGCCCGCCCGCCCGACCGACTGCGTCCCGCCCTGCGCCAGGTGCGCCTGGGACAACTGCGCTCCGCGGCGGGGCTGCGCGCCGTGCGTCCCGAGCGCGACACGGCGCTGGTTGCCGCCTCCGCGCCAGGCTACGACAGCTATGAGGCGCGTCTGCTGCGGAGGCTGCTCGATGACCTGGCGCGCCGCCTGGAGGCCCTGACGGCCGCCGTGGTCCTGCCCGTCGCGCTGGCGGAGCGGGCCGGCGCCGTCCGCGCGCGCCTGCGCGCCCTGCGCGACCAGCCGTTTCTGGTTGCTGTGCCGCCCCTGGAAGCCTATCGCGGCCCCACGCCCCGTCTCCTGCGCGATCCCGACTACCGCATCGTCTACCGCTTCTGGCGGCTGATGCGTCAGCAAGGCGAGGTGCGCTGGGAGGAGACGCCCCTGTCCGTTCCCGTCGCCGATCTGCCCCGGCTGTACGAACGCTGGTGCGTGGCCCATGTCGCCCTGACCTTGCTGGAATGGCCCGGCCATACCCTGGTCAGTCAGGCGCTGCTGGCGACGGCGGACGGCGCGGCGCGGCTCGGCCTGCCCGAAGGCGAACCGTTGGTGGCGCTGGCGCGCCCCGACGGGAGCGAACTGCGCCTGCGCTACCATCCCCGCTACCGGCCCCTTGCCGGGACGGGGCGCCCGTCTGCACCGGGAGAGCCGTCGCCGGGCATCGGTTCACTCGACCGGCACACCCGTGTTCCCGACCTGGGGCTGGAGATCTGGCGCCCCGGCGCGGCCCCGCGGTTGCTGGCGCTCGACGCGAAATACCGCCTCGACGCCGCCGGTGGGGTGCCCGCCGAGGCCCTGGCCGAGGCCTACAGCTACCTGGGCGGCCTCGGCGCGCCCGACGGCGCGCGCGCGGCCCTGGGCGTCGCGCTGCTCTACCCGGGGACCGGCGCGCCCGAATCCTACCCCAGCGGCGTCGCCGCGCTGCCCCTCCTGCCGGGCGCGACCACGGCGCTCACGGCCTGGCTCGCGGAGTTTTTTTAATGGGAACCTGACCGGTCCGTAGCCGCCGGCGCCAGAAGACCTGTCGGGCAGCCTGGCCCTCCGGCCCCCACTGCCTCCAGCCGGGATTGAGGCCGCGGAGTCGCCCGATATGGTTGTTTTGCGTGGGGTTTGGGGCAAGCCCCAAAGGCGTTGCAACGGCCCCGGTCGAGCCCCCTGCAGGGAGGGTCCCGTTGTAGCACTGTGCTACAATCTGGGTGAAAACCGTGGCGTGCGGATGAGCGAGGAACTTGAACAACTGCCGGGTCGCAAGGAAAGATCTGATCAGCCGGCGCGCTCTGGAGCGGAGCGCGAACCACACCCGTCGTGACGCTATCCTGGCGAGCGCCCGCGTCATTTATCCCGACCCGGAGGCCGCCAATGTCGCGCAATGAGGCGACCCTGGCTGACATTGCTCGCGCGGCGCACCTGGTTGTGCTGTTTGCTCTGATTGTAACGCATAAGTCTTTTTTGCAGATGGCTTCGCCCCCCGACGCTCCCTCCCGCCCTGGAGTCGCCCCATGCGAGCTTCCCATCCTCGCCCGCCCCTCTGGCAACTGATCCGCGATGTGACCCTGGCCCTCTATCCCCTGGCGCTGGTGCTGTTTGTACTGGTGACGCTGATCGCCCCGCAACGGACAGGCATCATTGCGCTGGCCCAGGTATTCGCCCATTACCTGTTTGCCGCCGCTTTGTTCCTTGTGCCCCTGGCGCTGCTGCGGAACATGGTTACGTTGCGCGTGGCCCTGGCGGCGGCCAGCGTCGCCTTTTTGCTGATCTACCCCCCGGCCCTGAACCTTGCTCCGCACCCTCCGAGCGACCAGCAGGTGACGGTGCTGGCCTGGAACCTCTACTTCAACCGCGTTCCCGCCGAAGAGGTGCTGGCCGTGCTCGATGCGCGCCGGCCCGATGTGGCGGCCTTCCAGGAGGTGAATGCCCAGGCCCTCGGCGCGAATGTCGAACTGGCCGCGCGCTACCCCCACCAGGTCGTCCGTCCCGAACGCGACTCATTGGGAACGGCCATCCTCAGCCGCTTCCCGGTCCTCGAATCGGGCGTGTACGAGGGTCCGCAGGCCCCCGAGTTGGCCTTGCGGCTGGTCTGGGCGCGGCTGGACGTTGATGGGCGTCCGGTGACAATTGTCAATGCCCATCCTGTGCCACCGCTGATCCAGGTTGATGGATGCCGTCTGGTCCTTTGTTACAATACGGGCATCCGCGATCGGCAGATCAGCGCCATCCGCGGCTTCATTGACGACCTGCGGGCGCGCACCGGCGATCCGCTGATCGTTGCCGGAGACATGAACGTGACCGAGCGCGAACAGGCCTACTTCGACCTCTCCGCCGACCTGCGCGACGCCCATCGCGCCGCGGGGACCGGCTTCGGCTTTACCTGGCGCCCGCGGGCCATCACGCTGCCGTTCGCGCTGATCCGCATTGATTACATGTTCACCAACGACCAGGTTCGCCCGCTGGCCTTTGACACCGACTGCGCCTTCCGCGGCAGCGATCACTGTCTGAATGTGGGGCGTTTTGGGTTGTAGCATTGCGATGCAGTTGCCATTTTTCGTCTACGGCACCCTGCGGCCCGGCGGGGTCAGCTACCGGCAGTACCTGCTCGGGCGCACCAGCGCCGAAACCGCCGCCGTGTTGCGCGGGGCGGCCCTGTTTACCCCCGGGCCGTTCCCCTTCCTTACCACCCTTCCCGAACTGGCGGCCCCTGACGATACCGTCCGTGGCGACCTGATCGCCGTTCTCCCCGCCTTCTACCCGGAGACCCTGGCCGCCCTCGACCGGCTGGAGGGATTCGTCGCCGGGCGGGCGACCAATCTGTACGAACGGGTGGCCCTGGAGGTTGAGACGGCGGACGGCCCGCGGCGGGCCTGGGTGTACGTCGCGGCGGAGCGTCCCCTGCGGCTCATTCGCCAGGGGCGCATGCGCCGCGTGCCCGGCGGCGACTGGCTCCTGTAACAAGCATTCGTCTCGGCGGGGGCGTGGGGGCCGCTGGCGTCCGGAGTCTTCGGATTTTCACGGAAAGTGGCCAGGAGAGATTCCTGCATGTCCGCTACTCTCCCAGCCTCCCCCCGTTGGGGGGAGGCGCCAGGCGCCCTCCTCCAGCGGGGGAGGGTTGGGGAGGGGGCGGGTGGTTGTCGGAAAACGTAGTTCAACGACCACTCACACCATCCGCAGCACGAGACGCTCGACCGCCTCGGCCAGTT
>JAOACN010000252.1 GCA_026417815.1 Chloroflexaceae bacterium
GGTCTGGAACGCCGCGAGGTCGAGGCTACCGGCGCCGCCGCGCAACAGGTCCCAGGCGCGCCCGAGGCGCTCCCGCGAGGTCGAGGTTGGCTCCAGCGGGCACTCACCCGCCGCTGCGCGCTGGTCCACGCAGTGGTTGGCGTGGGCCAGCAGACCTGCCTCGGCAGGAACCTCCGCCACCCCGTCCGGGGTGATTTCCAGGCTCACCAGGTCGCCACGGTCGCTCGCCAGTGTGATGCACGACGAAGCGCCCGGTGCAGCCAGGTCGGCGCATGCCCGCGCCGCAGCGAAGCCCGGGCTCTGCAGCATCTTGCGCAGCAGCACGTGCACCGGCATCCCGACATCGTGGCCATCCTTGCGGGAGCGGAGCAGGTTGAGCGCGACCGCCACGCCTGCCCCGTTCAGACCGCACTTGGCGAGCATGCCGGCTTCGGTCAGGGTCAGGATCTCGGGTTCACCGGGAGCGCACACCCGCAACAGCAGGCACGCGGCGCGCTGGTCGCCCTGCCAGTCCCAGGTCTGCGCCAGAAAGGCGCCGCCCTCGCGCGTCGCGGCGCCCGTCGCCGCCACGGTGGTGCATTCACCGTCGTCCGCGGCTCCCGCGGAGGGCAGTTCCGACTCTCCCGGCTCAGGTGGATGTTCGGGCACGCCGGCCAGGCGATTACGGGCGCGCGCCGCCGGTCCATCGGGGTGATAGCTGCCGGGGGGGATGCCGGCCAGCAGTTCGGTACGCGCGTTGAGCGCGATGATTTCTCCCAGGGCATAGCCAGCGCCATCAGCGATGCCGCGCATCTCCTCCAGCAGATCGGGGGCCGTGCCGGTGAGCAAGGGCACGAAGCGCAGCGCCTCCGCCTGACTGGCTGCCCAGTCCATGCCCCGGCGCGCGGCGAAGAGCCGGGCGTAACTGGCGATGCTGTGGCGAATCAGGGGCGCGACCGCGGCGCCGTAGGCCCAGCCGCGCTCATAGGCCGCTCCGCCGATCGTCAATAGTGGGAACATACGTTAGACAGCCTCCTGGCTGGGCCGCGCAACAAGGCCAGAGCATCGGCGTAGCCGATGCTCTGGCCTTGCCAGGCGAGAGCCGACCCATCACATCCGCTCGGACGCCGGACTAGACAGACTTACTCTCTTGCTGGCTGAAGACGAAGCGATCCAGCACGATCCCCGTGCCGAGGCCAAGCATGAAGCCTACCAGTGAGGGGGTAATCCATCCCGATGGCTGTTCAGGGATCGATCTGGCGCCGATGGCGGCCAGTTGCTCGCCTTTTTGCTCGACCTGTTCGCTGACACGCTGCGCGGCCTTCTCCATCTGAGCGGCCAGGTCCATCGCGTCTACCCGCTCGGCGAGACGAGTAAGCAGATTGGCGATTTGCTGCCCGGTCTCGGTGTCCACGCGCTCACGGATCGTCTGGGCGAGTTGCTCGACGGCGGCTACGGCGCTGCTTTCCACCTGTTCAATCGCGCTCTCGGCGGCGTTTTTGCGTTCAAAGAGACCCATAGGTTGCTCCTTTACTCACCACGGTGGCGCCATGGTGTAAGCCCGGCGCTTACTACCCATCGTATATCAACGAACCTGTTGACACACTGCACCATTGGGTAGATCCGGTGTGAAAACGGGTGTCCCCGGGAGGGCACGCTCTCCCAGACCCCCTGACGGGCAACGGTACGGGGAACCGCGAGGTCGCACGGTGCTCGAACCGGCAGGGGGGTGCTGCTCCTCACCCTCTCCCGCCTCGCTACGCTCGGCGCCCGCTCCACCAGTGGTGAAGAGGGAGGGGGCCGGGGGGAGGGTGAGGACCCAACCACCCCGTGTCACCTCAATACGTCGCCACGAGCACTTCGGCGGCCCGTTCGACCTCTCCCAGCAGTTCCAGTTCTCCACTGATATGATAGCGCATCGGCACAAAGGCGTGCACGACCGTCTCGATCTGCGCCTCGAGGTCCAACCCCGAAAGGTCGAGTCCCAGGACGCTGGCGATGCGCCCCAGGCGCATCTCGCGTTCCGGGTCGGCGCGGAGACTGGCGGCCAGGCGCTGCCGGTCGTGGCGTTTCTCGGCGATGCGCCGCCAGAAGGGGTCGGCGTGCTCGCGCCGCGGCTCGATGCGCCCGGCTTGCAGGTGCTTCCAGTAGAGCCAGTGCAGAATGGCCTCAGGGTTACTGGCGGGCGGGCAGGGACCATTGGGAACAGGCAGTGGTGACGTGTGAAGCATAGGCGCTTTTGACATACTGTGTGGTCTGTTGCGTACCGGTGCGGGGGAGGCGCAGCCTCCCCGCGCCCCTCCAGACGATTTCTCATTCCATCCGGCGTGGCCGGTACTGAAGGGCTTCAGCCAGGTGGGCCGGGCCGATCTGCTCGGCGCCGGCCAGATCGGCGATGGTGCGGGCGAGCTTGATGACGCGGTGATAGCCGCGCGCCGAGAGGTTCATTTGCCGCGCGGCGGCCTTTATGAGCGCCTGCCCCGCCGCGTCGAGCTGGCAGTAGCGTCGGATGTCGGCCGGGCCCATGTCGGCGTTGGTGCGCGCCCCCGCGCCGCCGAAACGCTCATGCTGCCGTTCGCGGGCGGCGATCACCCGCTCGCGGATGGTCCGCGACGGCTCGCCCAGGCGGTCGCTGCTGAGCTTCTCGTAGTTCACCCGCGGCACGTCAACGTGAATGTCCAGCCGGTCGAGCAACGGCCCGGAAATGCGCTTCTGGTAGCGCGTGACCATGGCCGGCGAGCAGGTGCACTGGCGCTCAGGGTCGCCGTACCAGCCGCACGGGCAGGGGTTCTGGGCGGCCACCAGCATCACCGCCGCCGGGTAGGTAATGGTGCCGAAGGAGCGGCTGAGAGTGACGATCCGCTCCTCCAGCGGTTGCCGCAGGACCTCGAGTTTGGGGCCGAACTCGGGCAGTTCGTCGAGGAAGAGCACGCCTCGATGGGCCATGCTGATCATACCCGGGCGGGCGCGGCCCGGACCGCCACCCACCAGCCCGGCGATGGAGGTGGTGTGGTGGGGCGCGCAGAAGGGCCGGCGGCGCACCAGGGGGGTGTCCCTGGGCAACTGGCCGCAGACGCTGTAAATCTTGGTCACTTCCAGGGCCTCGTCGAGCCGCAGGGGGGGCAGGATGGAGATCAGGGCGCGGGCCATCATCGTCTTGCCCGCGCCGGGCGTGCCCGACATCAGCAGGTTGTGCCCGCCCGCGGCGGCCACCTCCAGCGCCCGCTTGACGTGTTCCTGGCCCTTGATATCCTGGAAATCTACCGGGAAGCTTTCCTCTTCGGGGAGGTGGCGCGCCTGGCTGAGGAAAGGGGCGATGGGCCGCTCGCCGCTGATGTGGGCCAGCAGGTCGGCCAGGCTCCGCACCGGGATCACGGTGATGCCTTCGACCAGACTGGCTTCGGCGGCATCCTCAACCGGCACGTAGAGCGTGGTGAGGCCGTGCTGGCGGGCGACCGCGGCCATTGGCAGCACGCCCTCGGTGTGGCGCACCCCGCCGTCGAGGCCAAGTTCGCCGATGAAGGCGGCGCCCTCGGTGGCGCCGACCGCCTGGCCCGAGGCCAGCGCCAGGCCCACGGCGATCGGCAAATCATAGGCCGGCCCGGCCTTGCGCAGGTCGGCGGGGGCGAGGTTCACCGTGAGCCGTTTCATCGGGAAGGTCAGCCCCGAGTTGCGCACCGCCGAGCGGACCCGTTCCCGGCTCTCCTGCACCGCCGCGTCACCCAGGCCGACGACGGTGAACGACGGCAGTCCCTGGGCGATGTCCACCTCGACCTCTACCAGGATGCCTTCCAGCCCAATGACGGCGCAACTGTGAACCTTGGCGAGCATGTGGCCCCCCGTCCTCGCGACACCCTCTCGATGTTCCGCTGTGTGTACCGGATGGCGCGGGAGGAGGTTACGGGCGGGCCGATTTTTGGATTGCGGATCGGAATGTCTGGTTATGCCACGCAAAATCCGCAATCCAAAATCGACAATCACTGGCCGGGGCGCAGCAGGTTCTCGTTTTCGCGTCCCTCCTCGAAGTCGGTGAGGTTGCGGATGGTCGTCTCGGCGATGGTGGTCATGGCCTCGTAGGTGAAGAAGGCCTGGTGGCTGGTGACGAGCACATTGGGGAAGGTCATCAGGCGGGCCAGCACCTCGTCGTCAATGACCGTGTCGGAGAGATCGCGGAAGAACTTGCCTTCTTCTTCTTCGTAGACATCGAGGGCCACGGCGCCGACGTGCCCGCGCTGGATGGCCGCAATCAGCGCCTCGGTGTCGATCAGGCCGCCGCGGCTGGTGTTGACGAGCATCACTCCCGGCTTCATCAGCGCCAGGGTCGTGGCGTTGATCATATGGTGGGTCTCGGGCAGCAGGGGGACGTGCAGGCTGATAATGTCGGCGCGGCGCAGCAGTTCCTCCAGGCTCACGTAGGTGGCGCCCAGGGCCAGGCACTCGGGGTTTTCGCGCACATCGTAGGCCAGCAGCGGGCAGCCGAAGCCGTGCATAATGCGCGCGAAGATCGCGCCGATTTTGCCGGTGCCCACCACGCCTACGGTGCGCCCGTGCAGGTCGTGGCCCAGCAGTCCGGCCAGGCGGAAGTTGAACTCGCGGGTGCGGTTGTAGGCCCGGTGGATGCGCCGGTTGAGGGTCTGCAACAGGCCAACGGCGAACTCGGCGACCGAATAGGGCGAGTAGTAGCTGACGCGCATTACCGTGATCCCGTGACGCCGGGCGGCGACCAGGTCAATGTTGTTGAAGCCGGTGGAACGCTGGGCGATCATCCGCACGCCGCCGCTGGCCAGACGCTCGATCGCCGCCGCATCGGCCCGGTCGTTGACGAAGAGACATACGGCATCGTAGCCCTGGGCCAGGGTCGCGGTGTGAGGATCGAGTTGCGCCGAGGTGTACTCCATCTGGTGGCGACCCTGGTTGGCCTGGTCGAGAAAGGCGCGATCGTAGGAATGGGTGTCGTACACAAGGACGCGCATATATTTCTCCTTCCTCTCTGGCGAGAGAGCGGGGAAACCAGGTTTTCCCACGCCCCTGCCTCAGGGGAGGGGGTCCGGGAGGGCCAGACCCTCCCGGGAACCTTCGTTTCTCGCTCGGTTGGAGGGGTGTGGGGAAACCTGGTTTCCCCACACCCCTGCTTGAGGGCGGGTTCGGGGAGGGACAGGCCCTCCCGGAAAGTGACTGGATAACCAGGTTATCCCGTCAGGTGCGGCGTATCGGGCACATTGGCGCGCAGTTCCTCCAGCCACACGCGGGCGCTCGAATCGCTGGGGGCGCGCCAGTCGCCACGGGGCGAGAGCGAGCCGCCCGAGCCGACCTTCGGGCCGTTGGGCAGCGCCGAACGCTTGAACTGGCTGATCTGGAAGAACCGGTACAGAAAGACCTCCAGCCAGTGCTTGATCGTTGGCAGGTCGTAGGCCACCCGTCTGCTCTCGGGCAGGCCCTCGGGCCACTCGCCGCGGGTCGCCTCGGCCCAGGCGTGGTAGCTGAGAAAGGCGACCTTGCTCGGACGAAAGCCGAAGCGGGTGAGGTAGTAGAGGTTAAAATCCTGCAGGGCGTAGGGGCCGATGAGGGCCTCGGTGTGTTGCGCCGGTTCCTGGGCCGTGCCATCGCGAGCTGGCACCAGTTCCGGCGAGATCTCGGTGTCGAGAATGGACCGCAGCGTGGCGTTCGTCGCTTCGTCGAACTGGCCCGAACGGATCACCCAGCGAATGAGATGCTGGATGAGCGTTTTTGGCACCGAGGCATTGACGTTGTAGTGCGACATATGGTCACCGACGCCATAGGTGGACCAGCCCAGGGCCAGTT
>JAOACN010000358.1 GCA_026417815.1 Chloroflexaceae bacterium
TCAGGATGAGATCAATGACGCTCGGACCGTGGCGCGGGGCCAGCAGGGCGCGCAGCCCCTCGGGTAAACGGTCGAGCCAGCCCTCGACGAGCGGGCGCGCGCGGCTCCGTCTGGGAATGGCGGGGGAGAGCAGCAGGATGAGGATGTAGGTCAGCATCACGTAGATGCCGCGCTGCCACTGCACCGGCGCCGGAAGCGTGCCGGCGGTGTAGATGTAGAAACCGGCCATCCCGACGGAGATGACGGCCACTACCGCGGCCCAAAAGCGATTCAGCGTGCGCGTGGCGGGTTCGTCGTATTCCTTGAGCTTCTGCAGCGTCGCTTCGTCAATGCTGTCGGCGCTGTTCGCGGCGCTGGAAGCCGCCGCGTTCGGGTCATCGGCGGGTGGTTGCTGGTTACGGGGGTGCTGCTCTGCCATGGCGACGGGATCTCCTCATCGAGAACGTAGACACGGAACAGGGTGCAGACGGGGAAGTGACTTTTCCAGTCGTGGCGTCGCTTCATCTAGCTGCCCTCCCTCTCCACCTGCGGTGGAGAGGGAGGGGCCGGTGGGAGGATGAGGATCGTCTCCTCAGCCTAGCGCAGTTCATCAGGGATCTTTACTCCCTGCTCCTCCCAGAAGCGCACGGCGCCGGGGTGGAGGCGGTTGGCGATACCCTCAATGCCTTTCTCCAGTTGCACCTCCTGGGCCGACGGGTGGGCCTGGCGCAGGCGTTCGAGCCCCGCGTCGGAGAAGACGGCCTTCAGGGCGTTGTACACCACCTCTTCGGGCACGTCGGCATTGGCTACCCACAGGGCGGTATCCTGGAAGCTGGGAACGTCCTCATCCACGCCGGTATACGCTCCACCGGTGAGCGTGCGGGCTGAGTAGAAGGGGTAGGCCTCGAAGAAGCCCTTCTCAACTCCGGGGTTGTACACATCAATCAGGCGGATGTCGGTATAGGTCGTCGCCTCGGTCACCGAGGCGTTGGGGAACCCGGCGAGGATCCAGAAGCCGTCGAGCTGGCCATCGCCCATGGCGGCTGCGGCCTGCGAGTAGCCCAGGTACTCGACCTTCACTTTGTCGAGCAGCCCCATATGGGAGAGGTAGCGCTCGGCGGAGAGCGCCGCGCCCGAGCCGGCGTTCCCCAGGGCGATGCGCTTGCCCGGCAGGTCATCAACCTTCTCGATGCCGCTGTTCTTCGTCACCACCAGGTGGATCACGCCGCCGTAGAGCGGGGCCACCGGCAGTACGTTGGTGTATTTCGTCGTATCATTCGGCAACTGGCCCTGGGCGCCCAGCGCCACGTCCCCCGAATAGACGATGCCGAACTGGAAGTCGCCCGAGTTGACGCTGCGCAGATTCTCCGCCGAGCCGCCGGTGCCTTCGGCGGTCAGTTCGAGGTTGGGGTCCGCTCCGGCGACGATCAACGAGAGCACATCGGCGTAGACCTGGAACACCCCGCCGACGGGGCCGCCGCCGAAGGAGTAGCGGAGCTTCTGTCCACCCGCTGCCGGTGGCGCGGTCGGGGCGGGCGCCGTCGTTGGTTGGGCAGCCGGCGCGGTCGTGGGCTGAGCGGCAGGCGCGGTCGTGGGCGGGGTAGCCGGAGCGGCGCCGCCGCATCCGGCAACCAGCACGACGATCAGGGCCAGCAGCAGGACTCTGAACGATGAAACCACCTTGTTTCCTCCTTGAGGTTCCTGGAGCGGACACCGAGATGACGGCGCATCGCCACACACGTTGTGGGATGCGAGCAGATGATCTACGCCGGGGAAACCGGAGGCGCATCCGTCGGGTTTTCGAGCGGAAGGATCCGGGAGAGCCGCGCCGCGCGCCAACCACGCCGATGACGTTGCCTACCGGGGCGCCTGCTCGCCCGCGAGGGTCGGGGCGCGCTGCACCTCGCATCCACTGCATCGATGAGGTTGCCCATAGGGCACGCGCTGGAACGGGAGGGTCCGGGAGGGCGAAGCCCTCCCAGAAACCCTCATCTCAGAACATTCGTGTAACTCCCCAGATGCGCCACGGGGTGATGACCGGAATTATACTTACAATATATGCTACGAGTCAATCCGTAAAGGTAAACAGATGACCATTCTCGCAAATTTCCGCGCGGAGCGCATCCGCGTGCCCGAAGTCACCCTCAACGTGGCCCTGGGAGGCGGCGGACCGCCCCTGCTCCTGCTCCACGGCTATCCGCAGACCCACGCCATGTGGCACAAGATCGCTCCCTCTCTGGCTGCCGATTTCACGGTGATCGCCCCCGATCTGCGGGGCTATGGGGATAGCGACAAGCCTCCCGGCGACCCTGAGCACGCCACCTACAGCAAGCGCGCCATGGCCCGCGACGTGGCCGGGTTGATGTCCATACTCGGCTTCGAGCCTGTCTCTTATACACATCT
>JAOACN010000360.1 GCA_026417815.1 Chloroflexaceae bacterium
GGGCAGGGCCCTCCCGAACCCTCCCCTCGGGCAGGGGCGTGGGGAAACCCGGTTTCCCCCTCCTCCAGGGGAGGTTTTCTGGGAGGGCAGGGTCCTCCCGAACCCTTCCCGTGGGCAGGGGCACGGGGAAACCTGGTTTCCCCCTCCTCCAGGGGAGGTTTTCTGGGAGGGCAGGGTCCTCCCGGACCCTCCCCGTGGGCAGGGGTGTAGAAACGGCTTCATAACCTCTCGGCCATACTCAGGGCCACCAGCGCGATAGCCGCAATGGGCAGCGCCCACACCAGACCCAGGCGCAGGGCGTCGGGCAGGGAGAGCCGGGGAATACGGCCCTCGAGGCGTCGCAGGAGCAGACAGATGCTGGCGAAGCCGGCGCTAACCACCAGCAATCCCGGGCCGGGGAGGCTTACCACCACCGGCAGCCCGGCGACCACAATCGCGGCCAGGAGCGCCCCCGCGCGCACATCGCGCGCCCAGGCGTCAAGGGCGCGCGTGGCCTCTGGCAAACCCGCCGTCGTGCCGCCCGGGGTGATGCTCTCCTCGGCGCCGAAAGGCCCCCAGCCGGTGGCTGCGGGAAAGACCAGCAACGCCGCTGCCAGGGCCAGCAGGCGCCCGGGGACCGTAGCGACGCGCCAGTCGGCATGCGCTGCCAGGGCCGGGCCAAGCGCCAGCCAGATCACCGCCCGCGCCAGCACCCCCAACTGCGCCTCGCGAATGGCCGCCCGTGCCACCACCGGTAGACCGGTTGCCAGGGCGGGCGCGAGGGGTAGGAGAAAGGCCAGTTCAAACCCTGCCCAGGCCCACGGCCACGCTGCTGCGCCGGAGGCGGGGTGCAACGGCCAGGGTAGCATTGCCAGGGCCAACCCGGCCCCGAGCACGCTCACCATCGCCGCTAACCCTTCACGGGAAGCAAACCCGCCGCTCAGGGGCCAGCGCGCGCGACCGCGCGCCAGCAATCCAAAGAGCGCCCCCAGCGCGATGGCTGTCAGCAAGCCAGGATAGAGCACCCCCGCCACCAGCAACGCCAGCCATTCCATATCGCTATGCACCGCTACAGGGCCCGCAGGAACGCCAACCCGCGGATGGCCTCATCAATCGTTGCCAGCAACGGTTGCGGGTACAACCCGATCCCCAGGCACAACACCAGCAGCACGAGCGTCAGGGCCGCCGTCGAGCGTGGTTCTGGCGTCAACTGCCGGGGCGCCGGCCGGTCCAGGTCAATTTCGCCGAGCAACGGTGGCTCTACTTCGCCCTCGACCTCCGAAGGTCCGAGCAAGCGCTCCGCGGCGACGCGGACCAGTCCCAGGCCCGCCAGCAGGGTTGCCAGCACCAGGGCCGCCAGTTCGAGCCATCCTCGTTGGGCCGCTGCCTGGTAGATCAGGATCTGGCTCATCGCCCCGTTGAACGGTGGCAGCCCGATCAGCCCCAGACCGCCAACCAGGAAGCCCGCCCCGGCCACGGGCCAGCGGCGCAACAGATCGCGGCGCGCCACACCAGGCGCGCGCCCATCCGGGCGCTCCAGCAACCCCAGACTGACGAACAGCAGGGTTACCGCCAGGGTCTGATTCAGCGCGCCAAAGATGGCCCCGGCCAACCCGATGCTCGACACCGATGCCAGACCATAGAATACCATACCACAATCGTACAGGATAAGATAGGCCAGGGTGCGGCGCAACGCGGCCGGCCCGACGGCCAGCAGGCCCCCGGTCAGCGCGCTGACAATCGCCCCCAGCCGCATCACGCCATGGGCCCCTTCGCTCTCCAGGAGCAGGGTCGGATAGCTCTGGAAGACCAGGATCAGCACCAGCAGACTGGAGGTGTTGAGGAGGGTAATGATCAGCGCCGCCACCAGCGGTTCGGCGTAATCCACCAGATGGGTGAGCCAGGTGTGAAAGGGGATCAGGGCGAGGCGCAGCGCAAAGCCCACCACCAGCAGTGCCAGAATGAAGCGCGCGGGCGAGATGCGCCCGGGTAATTCGCCGGGTCGGTAGATGTCGGTGAGCACAAACGCAATGTACATCAGCACCGCGGCCACGCTCATCAGCACCAGGTACTTCAGCGCCGCAGCGATCGCCTGTGTTCCCACCAGGTTACTGGCCCCCGCGGGCAGATCCACAATCGCCAGCACCGCCGTCAACCCCGTCGCCGCCAGCAACAGCGTGGTGATGAACGGATCCTGTAGCAGCAGCACCGCACAGACCTGCGACAGAATGAGCAGGGCGATGGGCACGAAGTTTTCGCCGTGGGGCAGGTGCCAGGCGCCGATCATCGCGAAGCCGCCAATCGTCAGGAACAGCACCATGAAGACCCGGTTCAGCGGGCTGAGCGTAAGCGTCACCCCCAGGAAGCGCGTGGGGTCGTCAACGGGGATCTGCGTCGCAATGAAGAGTTGCGCCAGTACCGTGCCCAGGGCCGCAAAAATCACCAGCTCCGTCTGGCGCCGCAGCATAAAGGTGCTCGCGGCCATGGTCACCGGAAAGAAGATCAGCAGCAGGTAGGTCATAGATGCCTGAAGGGAGGATCCGGAAGGACTGCCCTCCCAGAAACCCCCTTCTCCCGATACCTGAAGGGAGGGTCTGGGAGAGCTACGCCCTCCCAGAAAGCAAGCGGATAACCTGGTTATCCGCACAGGCTCTACCTCTACTTTGTCACGTGCCGCGGCTTCCGCTGCGAGGAGGTTCGGAGGGGTTGCCCCCCTCCAGGCTTTCCTCTTTCTGAAGTGGCGCGGCTTCGCGGCGCCGCTTCAGGAAGAGGAGATCTTTGGGGGGCCTGCGGCTCCCGCAACCCCGCCAGGGGCAAAGTGACAACGTAGAGCTAACGCCCGTACAACGCGCCGAGTTCCAGCGTCTTCAGACGTCCGTACAGCAAACCGCTCAGGTAGGCGATGGCCAGGGCCAGCAGGATGTTGAAGGCGCTCAACAGCCCCAGTGGCGCCACATTCAGACCACTGGCTTCCGGAGTGCTGACCACGGCCGTGTAGAGCAGATCAATCGCGCTGGCGCATAGCAGCAATCCCAGACCGATCTTCAGCAGATCGCTGGCCGTGGCAATGGTCAACAGACCGGTCAGGGTCAGCCAGTACCAGGCAAAATCAATGCCCTCGGAGGGCGCGATCGGATAGATGCGCGGCAGGGCCAGGCTGGCCAGCAGCGCGAGCACCCCCGACCAGAAGGGCACCACGTAGTCGCTGAGCTGGAAGGGCGTGCTGGCTCGCTGCCGCTGGGCCGCCCGCGCCGCGCGCCGAAGCTCCGCCAGACCAAACTCGTCGAGGTTCTCCAGGCCGTATTCTCGGGAGAAGGTTAACGCGGTGATCGTCAAAATGAGGGTCACGGCGATCCCGCATATTAGCTTCACCAGCACAAGCGTGCTGATCTCCAGGCCAGGGAGGCGCAAATCCGGCGCGACGAAACGTTGCTGGGCCAGAAACAGCGCCAGAAAGATGTTGTTGAGCAGCAGCGCCGGGAACGTTAACCGCCAGTCGCGAAACAGCAGGATCACCGCCGCGGTGGTTCCGATGCCGATCAGAAGCCAGTTTATCATACGGACGGATGCTCCTCTCCGTACGTGTTCAGAGTTGAGGTAACCCCGCAGACCTGGGAGCGAGGGCGTCCCGCCCTCGTCAGGATTCGAGGGCAAGATGCCCTCGCTCCCAGGAGCAGTGTCAACACGTACCTCCTCCCCTCCAGCCTGTGGCGCCACCCTCCAGGTGACGCCACAGGATTCCCACCCTCTCCCGTCACCTTGCCATCAGCAGCATGATCGTCAGCAGGGCCGCCAGAACGCCCAGAAGGTAGTAACGCTGTTCAAACAGCGTGAGCGGAACGCGCAGGAGCTCGCTGGCTCGCTGGAGGCCAAGCCAGGCGCCCCGCAGCAACGGCATCGGGCGCGCGAGCCAGCTCACTGGCTGCAGGAATGTTCCCAGACCTTCGGGCGCCAGCCAGGCCGGTTCCTCGTCTGGGTCGCGCTCCAGGGCGCGGGTGGGCGCGGCGCGCGCCATCAGCAGGCCGAGGATTGCCAGGAGCAGCCCGGCGCCAATCGCAGCGCCCTGTATCACCGGCGTGACAGGCGCGTCGCCCGGCCAGAGCCTCAAGGCAAACTGCGGCGCAACGCCCAGCGCCAGTAATGCGCTTCCCGCCAGCCCCAGGGGAACGGCGTCGGTCCACGGCTCCCGGCGCAGAGGCGCCCTGGCAGGTCCGAGCATCGCCGCGAGGGGCGCCAGCAAGGCCAGTGTCAACAGCACCGACGCAGCCAGGGTCAGGGCCGCCAGCCAGGGTTGATGCTCCTGCGCGGCTTGCAGGAACCACAGGCGTCCCCAGAACCCCCACAGCGGTGGCAGTCCCAGGCTCACCAGCATCCCCGTGGCCCATGCCAGGGCTGCCAGGCGCGGCGCGCCGCCGATAGCCGTGTACTCATCGCTGCCGGTGCGTTGCTCGAGGATTGCCGCGGCGCTCGCGGCCACTACCGAACTCAGCAGCAGCCCCAGGAGCAAGCTCACCCCCGCCGCGGCCCCCCGTGGCGCCGCCAGGCCCGCCGCTGCCACGATCAGGGCCGCCTGGAACCCCCAGGTCCAGTTAAGGATCGCGCGCAGCCGCCGCTCACCCAGGGCGCCGGCCGCGCTGGCGAAGGCGCCGAGACCACCGATCAAGCCGAGGGTCACCCCCCAGGCGGGTGGCAGGGAAGGCAGCGCGGCGACACTCTGCAGCAACCAGCTCAACGCTGCGGCGGGCGCCGCAAGCCCAAAAACCAACGCGCCCAGGGGCGCTGGCGCCAGCGCCGCCTCGTCGCGCGTATGCAGCAACGGCGCGCAGCCCGCCAGACCCAGGGCCGCCAGCACCCCACCCGCCGCGGCGGGCCACGCAGGGATCCGCCCCGCGCCAGGATCGGGGCCCGCGACCAGCAAGGAAACCATCAGCACCAGGCTCGCGCCGAGGCCGGTGGTCACCATCAGCGGTGGCCCCTCGCGCTGCGCCATGGCGCCGCTGGCCCGCAGAGCGCCGTAGCTGGCGATCGCCACTACCGACCAGGCCACGGGATGCACCAGCGAAAACGCCGGTGTGACAACGCTCAACAGCGCCGCTGCCAGAGCGATCGTCGCCCAGGCGAATACCCCGCCAAAGCCGCGCGCGGCCGGGGGGGTCGCACCCGCCAGGCTCAACAACGCTGTTCCGCCGCTGCCAAGAAGCGCCGCGGCAACGACTCGTTCCGCAACGCCCGGGGCGGGCCAGAAGCTAAAGCGCGCCCCGCCGATGGTCAACACCTCAACCGGCGCCTGGTCAATGGCGCGCACCGGCATCAGGAGCATCAACGCCGCTGCGACGAACACCGCTGTTCCGGTGGCGAGGCCCAGCGTCCGCGTTGGCGCCAGGCGGTTCAGCCCAAAGGCAAGCGCGGCGCACCCCAGCAGGAGGCTAAAGACTAGCGTAAGCAGCATAGGAACCGGTTTCTATCCGCGCCCGCGCGGGAGGGCTGCGCCCTCCCGAGAAGATCCTGCCTTTATGCCCGGCATCGAAGCGCCCGGGAGGCGCCGGGAGGGCGCAATCCTCCCAGGAAATCCTCTTCATACCTGTGGTTGCGCCGGGCACGTATCGCATGGGTCGGTAGACACGACGATCAACGCCGCGTCGTCGAGCGCGGCGTTCACCAGCACCGTGCGCGCCAGCAGGCGATCAAGCTGAGGGGCGCTCTGAACACGGATCGCGCTGATCTGGCCCCCGTCGCTGGCAACATAGTAGCGCAACGGCCCCCGCGGGGCCTCGACCACCGCGCTGGCGGCGCCAACGGGCAACGTCTCGGGCAAACGGACGCGCACGGGGCCTTCCTGACGTTCTTGCGCGACCCGTTGCACCAGACGCAGCGCCTCCAGGGTTTCGAGGAACAGCACCGCTATGCGCGCGTGGACGTCGCCGCCCTCCTGGAGCGCCAGTTCGGGCATCAGTTCGGCGTAGGCCCCGTACGGCGCATCGCGCCGGACATCGGCGCTCAGTCCAGCAGCGCGGGCAAGCGGCCCGGCCAGCCCGTACTGAGTGGCCGCGGTCGCGCTGATCACCCCGACCTCCACCGTGCGCGCCAGCAGCATGGGCCGGGCGACGGTCCGCTCGGCCAGCGGAAACAGGCGCGCAAGGATCGCCTCGACCTCAGCGAGGGCCTTCCAGGTCGTCGCGTCGGGTTCGCGTTCCAGGCCGCCGGGTCGCAGCCAGGCCGCCGGGTCGCCGCCGGTCAGCGTGGAAAGGGAGCGGCGGATCGCCGTTGCGTCGGCGGCGCATGATTGGGCCAGCGACCCGAGCGACAGGATGCGGAACAGGGCGGCGAGGGTCGTCAGGTGCGAGGCGGCCCGTTCCAGTTCCGCCGCCGCCAGGCGCAACCGCTCGGCGCACGGTGGCGCCGGCGTCTCAACCAGGGCCTCGATCGCATGGCACAGGGCCAGAGCATGGGAGATACCGCCATCGGGACAGAGGCGCGCGGCCGTGGCGACAATTTCGCTAAACCGCATCCGCTCCAGCCGGCTGAACGGAACCTCGTCGCCCGTATCGGGACGGTATTCGACATCTACGATCCGTTCGCCTTCGACCTTGAGCACAAAACGTTGCGGCCGCAAAAAAGCTGGCGCGACCGGTTTGATCGTTAGCGTGTACGTCACCGATGCCTCTAGCAATCGTCAGCCGCCACTGGCGCCCCACGGCTGACGCAACGTCCGCCTCCAGCAGCGGGTCCGGGGCGGCGTAGCCGCCCGACAGGGTCACTATGACCGCCCAGCCGCCACAACCAGCGCCATTCCTGGGGTCCAGGGCTTGCCCCCAGGACAATGCATCATATCCTGATAAACGAGACTCCGTGTCGGCGGGGGTAGCGGGGGCCCGCGGCCCCGCAAGACTCCTCTACAATGCGAAGTCTCGTTGTAGTAATAGACGACAATCGAAAATCCAAAATCCACAATCCGAAATGGTATCGGCCCTGCGACGGCCATCGGAGGGGCATTATACCAACAGAGGAATGCTATAATCAGCGGAGTAGCCTGGTAGCGCGCAGAAAGGACGCCGTATGACTACGGAGCACCCACCGGCTGCTATCTAGTCCGACCGCGATTATACTCTCCAGACCTATGTGAAGC
>JAOACN010000384.1 GCA_026417815.1 Chloroflexaceae bacterium
GGTCAGGGGCGCGACCCGCCAGAACAGACGCCGCCGGGTGGAGAACAGCACCACGCCGATCACCAGCAGGGCGATCGCCAGCACCAGGAAACTGGCGCGGCGCTGGTTGGCGAAGAAGCTGAAGAGGATTGGTGGGAGCAGCGCAAGCAGCCAGATCCGCTTCCACAACGACTCGCGGAAGATAAAGGCCCCGATGACCATCACAAATATCGAGTCGAAAAAGATGGACATCGGATGACTGCCGATCCGCTCGTGACCTTCGAGCGAGCCGCCCAGGGCGGTATACACGTGCACGACCCCTACCAGGCCGCGCAGGGCGATGGCGATCAACAACGTCCACAGCAGCATGTTCACGTGCCGCCGCGTTTCGAGCAGGTTGGCTGCCAGCACGAAGACCAGCGGCAGATAGGCCAGCGGTCTGACTTCCCACAGGGCTACGTTGGGGTTGCCCCCACCGCGCGCGATGCCGTAGACCAGCATGATCCCGACCAGGGCCGTGAATGCCATCAGCGGGGCGAAGATCGGTCCCCCGCGGAAGCGCAACCGCCGCGCGGCCATATCCTGACCGGCCCACCCTGCGATGGTGGCGATCAGGTAGGTTTCCAGCGGGTTAATGATCAGATTATCGTGGACAAAGAACCACGACTCTACACTTGAAAAGTTCTTTGTGAACGGGTAGGCGGGCCACATGAGCCAGTCGCCGGGCAGCGTCAACCCGACGATCAGGTACAGCCCGTACCGCGGCCGGATCAGGCACGTGCCCAGACCCGCCAGGTAGATCATCCAGGCGAAGATTACCGGGCTGGGCGTGCCCCGCAGCATCCCGACGGCGACCGCGACGGTCAGGCCATAGAGGGCCAGAAAGCCCAGCAGCGCATTGCGCCTGCCACGGCGCTGGTAGGCCCGCACACTCGCGTGGCGACGGGTTGAAAAGCTGTCAACCAGCAGGGCCATGCTCTGCCCCTGTGGGGCAACCCGGAGGGGCGCCCCAAGATCTTTCCTTAGACAGCCGCCTTTCGCCCAACAGGTAGAGGGAGGTAGGGAGGGTGCAGCCCTCGGCGATCCTCTGGTTCCGCCCGCAGCGGCAGACGTGTTCTGGTTTCGCCAGGGTGTACACCCGCCGCGGGCGGGACGGGGTTGTGGGGAGCCTTCCCGCCATCCTCCAACCGTAACTCAGGTGTGAACTATCTCCTACGATTCAGTCTCGGGGAAACTCGGCTTCCCCGAGTTGACCATCAGGACGAACCGAACACAAAAATCACCACACTCAATACCAGCGCCATGCCGAGGATCACCCAGATCATCGGGCGCACGGGCGCCGCGGGCCGCGCAAGCCCCAGCGCCACACAGGCAAGCAAAAAGAGGATGTATGGTCCCACGGCCTTGTATCACTTCCTGTTGTCGTCAGGTCCCGCCGGGAGGCCCTGCACGGCAATCCAGAATGGTATTACTCCTGGGGCACCAGATCGAGGATCCAGCGCGGCGTGGCGAAGGTCGCCTGGTTGAGCACCACGCCGAGAATGTTCAGGTGCCGGATGTCGTCGAGGGCCAGCTGGACGGTGGTCGTGGGCGTCAGGCCGTGGTGCGTCACGATTACGCAGGCGGCGCCCAACGAGGCCAGCGCAATCGCGTCACTTGTCGCCAGCACGGCCGGCACATCGAGGATCAGATGGTCGTAGCGTCGGGCCAGGCTCTCGATGGTCTCCTTCAGGGCGTCGCTCCGCGCAATCACCGGGCGCTGCTCCACGGCGACATGGCCCGCCGGCACGAGGACCAGATTGGGCAGCGCAGTCGCCATCAGGGCCTGCTCCAGGCTGGCGCTGCCCCGTACCACCTCGGCCAGGCCGGGGCGATCGGCGAGCGATGGCGGCAGGGCGCGGTTCGTCCCGCCGCTCCCCTGGGCCAGCAACCTGAGCATCCCCGGGTGCCACCAGTTCAACTCCACGATACATACCGTATGCGCCGTATCGCTCGCCAGCACCGTGCCCGGCGCCAGCGTTGTGTAGGTCACCCCCTCCTCGCGCAGGGCCGCGACCACTCTGAGCCGGGCCGGCAAGCCGGCGTTACAGACCAGGCCGGCGACCATGTGCCGCAGACTGTCCCCCGCCTCCGGGCGGAAGACGATCAGCGGGTCGCCACTTGCTGAACGCAGGGTCAGCGGCGTGGCCAGCACGTCCTGGGGAGGCTTATTCTTGCGAGCGCCAAACATACGCATCTCTCCATGTTTCCCAGCCGTGTCTGCGGCAGGTAGGGGGCCTGCCCTCCCTGAAAACCTTCACCCCGTAAAGGGCCACAGGCGTGGCTTGCGAGCCACAGTCGAGCGCCCCATCTCCTTGCTGATCAGGTTATACGGGTCTGGCCGCGGCGCAGGCCCAGGCGCGCAATGGCCTGGCCCGCCAGTTGCCGGATCGTTTGCACATCTTCGCCCGGCACGACGCGCAGGGCCGCGATCAGGCCAGCATAGGTCGCCGCGCCGAGGAGCACGGGCACAAGGATGAACCGATCGCGAGTCAGCCAGCATACCCCCACCATTACCAGGCCGGCGAACAGCGCCCGCGCCGCGGTAGTCACATTCAGCCACGTCAGCGTCCCGCGGGGGATCAGGAATATCCCCACCATCGTCTGACCTGCCTCGGTGATCAGAAAGGTGATGGCGCCGGTCAGTGCGCCGTTGTTAAACACCCGCTGGCTCCACGGCACCAGAAGAATGTCCAGGACGATCGTCACCACGGTTGCGATGCCAAGAACGATGGTCCAGCGATTGACCCGTTCGGTTGAGACCAGGATCTGGGCGATCAAGATGTTCAGGTAGACGAAGACTACCACCACGCCCATCAGTGCCAGGATCGGACCGGCAGGGGCGAACTCCGGACCATAGATCAGGCTGATCAGCGCCGGAGCAATCGCCATCATCCCAAAGCCCACCGGAATGCCCACCAGAAACATGATGTTGAAGCTCTTCCGATTGATGCGTCGCAACGCATCCGCGGCGTTGTCGAATGACCGGGCCATCAGCGGGAACAGGGCCGTGGTCAGCGTCACCGGAACAAACATCACCGTGCTGAAGAGGGTAGCCGCGGTCGTGTAGTAGCCCACGGCGCGCTCGCCAATCAGCGCAGCGATAACTTGCTTGTCCACCTCGTTGTACACCACCACGATCAGGCTGACCAGCAGGTACGGTGCGCCGGCCCGGAGCAGCGGCGCCACCTCGCGCAGCGATGGAAGAACCAGCGGGTGCAGGCGCAGGTAACTCCGGGCCACCACCGCCAGCAGGGCGCAGCTCCCCACGACGTAGAGCCACGCGATCCAGAACACGCTGGCGTCGAAGATCAGCACCGCCGCCAGGGCCAGCAGGGAGTAGACAAGCTTGTTGGCGACCAGCCCCAGCGAGATGAACTCCATGCGCTCAAGACCGCGGAGCGCGCTCATGAACGCATCGGCGGCCAGTTCAAACACGCCCGCCAGGCCCACGACCGCGACGATCCCGACCACTGCCGGAGGATAGTCGAGCAGCGCCACGTAGCACCCGACCGCGACCGCGCCGCCCGTGAACGTCAGCGCCCGTGCCGCCAACGTTGCGCCGACCAGGCGCGGGGCCTGTTCGGGCGCCCGCGCGATCGCCCTGGTTACTGCCACGTCGGTTCCAAACTTGCACAGCACCGTGGCAATCGCCCAGAGCGAGATCGCCAGGTAGAACTGGCCAATCTGGGCAGGGCCGAGCTGGCGCGGCAGAACGATTGTCAGCAGCAACGTCAGGCTCCACGTCAGGAGTTGTGAGCTCATCAACGCGCCGATGTTTTTCGCGATGATCTGGACGTTGCTGGTCATAACCAGGAGCCGGAAGATGCTTCCCCTCCGGCGGCATGTACCCTGAGCAAAGCGAAGGGTGCAGGGCTTCGGCTTCTTCGCTCAGCATGACAGGGCGAGCGAAATACCGAGAAACTTCGTTCACAGACTACGTATCTCTACGTTGTCACTTTGCCGCGGGGGGGTGCGGGGGCCGCAGGCCCCCTCCTCCCAGCAGAAGCCGCGGCAAGTGACGAAGTAGAGTTATGATCATTAAGAAATAAATCCGGTATAGCCCGCGCAGGCGGGCTTCGCATCGGTAGCCCGCGGCTTCAGCCGCCGGCCTACCGATGCGAAGCCCGGTTGATATTGTTCATCTTCATCAGCCGCCGGGCTACCGGGCGAATACCGGTTGATATTCTTATCTTCATTATGGCAATCCACACTGGTATTGCCCGCGCACCGGCCTTCAGGCCCGCGGTTTAACCGTACCGGGCTGGGCGGCGCTTGCATCGGCGCGCTGCGGATGCCGGGCGCCGCCGGGAAGCCGTTGTGGGCGGCCAGGGTGCGGGGCGCTCTCGGCAGCTATAGTGGCGAGCAGGGGGAGATGAAGCGCGTGGCGCACATCAACGGGGAAGCGCAGGGTCCGATCCAGCAACGCGGCCACACCCACCCCGACCAGGCTCAGCCCCAGGCCAACCCCCCCAAAGATCCCGATGAGCAACACCGTCCGCCGAAGGGAGAACGTTTCGATGGGCGCGGTAGGGGCATCAATGACCATGTAGGTCTGCCTGGTGATGCTCTCAGCCTTGGCCAGGGCCAGCCGGGCGCTCTCTTCGTTCTTCAGCGTCTCGGAGACGCGCTCCTCGGCCCGCCTGATTTCCGACTCCAGCCGGGCGATTTCCATGCGCTCCTCTGGCGGGCGGCTGCCGCGCAACGGCTCGGGGTAGGTTTCCAGATACGTCCGCAGATTGTCGCGCGCGCGCTGGAGATCCTCCTGGTACGGCCCGATCAGATTGGCGAAAAAGTTCTGCGCGACAACGCTTTCCTGAAACTCCTTGTTGATCTGCCACTGGATGTACGAGTCCATCACCGAGGCGGCCATCTCCTGGGCCACCTGGGCATTGCGATCGCGCGCGCTGATGGCCACCAGTTTCTCGCCCAGCGCCGTTACGGTAATGGACCTGCGGAAGGCGGTCAGCGCGTCACGCACCTCGCGCGGGTTGCCACGCATCAAGGGCTCCCACGAGGTCTTCTGGATCGCCGAGCGCACGAATGCGTCGGTAGCCAGCAGTTCACGCAATTCGCCGGCGGTGATTTCGGCCGGCGTGCGCCAGTAGCTTGCCCCTTGCCCATTGCTGGTGAGGGTGGCCAGCAGCGACTGTTTCTCGATCAGCAGCGTGCCGGTCGCGGTATGCCGGGGCGGGGCAAGGAACACGAAGGCGATGCCCGCTGCCAGCATCAGCGCCACCGGCGCCAGATAGAGCCAGCGATGGCGAAAGTAGCTTTCCAGTAACCGGAGCAAGATAAGTCTGAGCATAGCCTTCCTTCAGCTTGCTGGCCTGGCGAGAACGTATTACGTAGTGGAGGCCGTATTGATCCGCACCGTATGATAACAAGTCGTATCGCCAGGACAATGAACGCTGCCGTGTGTAAAAATTCATCCGGGCCGCGTGAGCCTGTCAGTGTCCGTAAACGTTCCTGGCCTTTCCCGTGCGCCGGGTGCCGCACGGGCCCGCGGTGCGGTTTTCAGGCCCGGATTTCGATTGTATCATGCTAAGGTGACATTTTCTTCACCCAGGCGCCAATTGTCAGGTTCTCACGGCGCCTGCCCGACCCGGGCGCGCCTGCCCCTCTGCTATCTCCTTCGTCCTGTCAGGCTCAATGCGGCTATGTCGTACGACCATGGAACGCAACCAGAAAGCCCTCCCCATCTGGCGTCATGGCGCCTGCGGTGAAGGATCTGTCATTCTCCCGCCCGCAGCCTGTAAGCCAATTGTTTCCTGGCACTGTTAGAGTCCTCACACACGAGAGCCGCACCCGGGGTGCGCCAGCACGTGGATAGAACGGGAACGTCCATGAAGGTTACATGCTCCCGCACGCCTTCTTCTCCGCGAACGAGAGGAAGTGAGATTGCCAGCCGTCCGGGCGCGCAGCGTCCGCAAACGGTGAGCGCCGTTCGTGGTAGGGAGCAGTTGTTCCGGACCCTCTCCGTCGGGTGTGACGAAACGTCTTGCACGTTTCCCTTTGCCCGGCGGCTGATGCAGATTAAGAATATCAACCGGTATTCGCCCGGTAGCCCGGCGGCTGAAGCCGTGGGCTACCGCTGCAAAGCCCGCCTGCGCGGGCTATACCGGATGTAATTCTTAATCTGCATCAGCCGCCGGGCTAACGTCCTGCGAAGCCGGCGCAGGCCGGCTTCAGCAGGCTACGCCGTGAGCCCTGGCCCGAGCCGGGACGAAGGCTCAGCCGAACGGTAGCCTTCGCAATGCTAGCCGGAGCCTTATGAAGATTAAGAAAAGAATTCGGTATACCACCATCATCCCTTTGGCAGCATCACGCGCTGCGGGCTAAAGCCCTCCTCAGGACGTGGAAGCCCCGCAGGGGCTTTCGTGAACTCAGCCAGGGCTTTAGCCCGCAGCGTTCGGCGATACCGAAATATTTTCTTAACGTTCATCAGTCGCCCGGCGGGCCGATGGGCGGCGGCACGTGCAGAACGTTTCGTCGCACCCCTCCCCGTCTTCGTGAGCGCAGTTGCCAGTCAGGTGCAACCTGCTGCATGCATCACGGCGCCGCAAACGAACCGGGGTGCGCCGGGGAGAGCGGTTGCCGCCAATGAAGGTCGGTGAGACGTGATGCGCAAGTTACTCGTGGTGCTGGGGTTGCCGATTGACAGCCTGACATTGGACGAGGCCCTCGATCGGTGTGAAGAGTTCATCGCTGCCGGGCGGACAACCGGGCGCACCCACCAGATCGCCACCGTCAACACCCACTTCGTTGTTAACGCGCTGCAGGATCCCGAGTTGCGCCGGATTCTGCAGGAAGCAGACATGACCACCGCCGACGGCATGCCCCTGGTGTGGGCCTCGCGCCTCCTGGGCGCGCCGCTCCCTGGAAGGGTGACCGGCGCAGACATGGTGCCGGCCCTGGCAGCTCGCGCCGCCCGGCGCGGCTATTCGATCTACTTCCTCGGAGCGCGTGAAGGCGTGGCGGCCCGCGCCGCTGCGATTCTGCAACGCCGCTATCCGGGCCTCAAGGTGGCCGGCGTGCATTCGCCACCCCTGACTACCCTGCTGGAGATGGACCGAACCATCGTTGAGCGGGTGCGCGATGCGCGGCCCGACATCTTGCTGGTGGCCTTTGGCAATCCAAAGCAGGAAAAGTGGATCCGCATGCACGCCCCTGAACTGAGGGTGCCCGTCTGCATCGGCGTCGGCGCCACCCTGGATTTCATCGTCGGCGTGACGAAGCGCGCTCCCCTGTGGATGCAACGGAGCGGCCTGGAGTGGGCCTACCGCGTGATGCAGGAACCGCGCAGACTCTTCAAACGATATTTGCGTGACTTCTTCCACTTCGGTGTCTCGTTTGCTCGCCAGTGGTGGCTGATGGGGCCGCTCGCGGTCGCGAACGACGCCCCTGCCCGACCCGTGGCGGACATTGCCGCGGATGGCGGTGAACCAGCGACGAACGGGGCCGGCATGCCGGTAATTCACATCCGCGGCCGGCTTACCGCCACGAGCAGCCCCGCCTTGCTGCGCGAGGCGCGCGGCGTTCTGCAACGTTCCGCCAGTCTGGTGCTGAACCTGGCAGACACCGAGTTTGTGGACAGCGCCGGCATAGGCGCGCTGGTAGCGGTGGCCCACCAGGCGCGCGCCTCGGGCGGCACCCTCTACCTGAAGGATGTGCCGGCGCCGGTCAACCGGCTCCTGGCGCTTCTGAAACTTACTACCGTGTTCGCCCTGCTGCCTGATGCCATGGCTGATGCCACCGGACACCCGGCGCCGGAGTGGTCCGGTGACGTGCAACAGGCCCCGAATGGCTGGCTTGTGGTTCGCGCGCCCCGCACCTTTGACGAGCGCACGGCCCCCCGGTTGCTCGAATGGTGCCAGACGCGCCTGATCGAAGCGCCCTGTCTCGTCGTTGACCTGTCCGAGACGGTCTTTGTCTCCAGCGCGGCGATGGTCACGCTCATCAGGCTTGATCGGATGGCGCGGGAGCGCGGTGGCGACCTGTGCGTGGTCGGGGGCTATGGAGAGGTGCTTCAAACCTTGCGGTTGGCGCAAGTCGATCGCCTGTTGCGGTTCTCTGACACGCTTGACGAAGCGCTCGCCACACCCGCCCGGTACGCCCGGGCGTTGGGCGGCGATGCCGTGCTTACGACGGAGCGCGAGCGGGCTTCGTGAGCAGGGTATGGCGCCGACGTGTGGTTGCCGCTGGCGCGATTGGAGATCGAGGGGCGGGGGCGCGGGCAACCCCGGGTTTCCCATACCCATTCAATGTAGATTAAGAATTGAATCCGGTATAGCCCGCGAAGGATTCGCCGTGAGCCCTGGCCCGAGCCGGGACGAAGGCTCAGCCGCACGGCGGGCTTCGCATGGGTAGCCCGCGGCTTACGCAGATTAACTCTACGTTGTCACTTTGCCGCTGCCGGGGGTTGCAGGGCCGCAGGCCCCCTCCGAACCTCCTCCCAGCGGAAGCTGCGGCAAGGGACAAAAGAGAGATAGGGCGAATACCAGTTTATATTCTTAATCTTCGTCAGCCACCGGATCACAGGGCGAATGCTGGTTTTATCCTTAACCTTCGTAAATGGCTATGTTCACCTCAGGAGAAGATTAAAATGGACATGAAAACGTATGTCACAGAAGGAATACATATTCTTGAGATTAACGGTCGCTTTGACGCCAGTACCGTCCAGCCCGTTGCAACCTGGCTGGAACGGACGACCTCCACCCCTGGCGCGCGGGTGCTGGTCAATTTGACCGACACTACCTTTGTTGATTCGACCGCGCTGGCGACGCTGGTGCAGGCGCTCAAACGCTGTCAGCAAATGCAGGGGGATCTCCACCTGTGCGGTATGCGCCGCCCTGTGCACATGATTTTCGAGCTCACCCGGCTCGATAAAGCCTTTAACATTTTTTCCGATAAGGAGGGGGCTCTGCAGGCGTTCGCAAAATAGGATCCTGGTGCGACTATGCTTGTGGCGCTGCTCAGTTCGCAGTATACACGCTTCGCGGCCCTGGCCGAGTCCTGGTTGTCACTGGGCGCGACGGCATTCGGCATCTATCAAGATGGCCATCCCCTGGTCTACTGGCCCGCGGGTCATCGCCTCATGCGGCCAAGTTTGATGGCGCCAATTCTCCGCGGCGACGAGGAGCTTGGTGAGATCCGCGTCACCGGGGTGAAGGGAGAGGCCTTCCAACAGCGATTGCGCGCCGATGCCGAACTGATCGCCTATGTTCTGCAACTCGAAGAAGAGTTGCAGTTGATGACCGCCGATCTGGTGATCAGCCAGGATCAGCAACTTGCGCTGTACCGGCTCACGCAGAGTATGCGCGACCTGGTCACGGTGGAGGAGATCCTGGGGGTGGTGCTGGCCGAGGCGATCCACTTGCTCAAGGCGCAGGGCGGTTTTGCCGCTTTCGAGCCGGTCCCACCCGAGACCCCGGTGCTGATCCAGCAACCCGCCGGCGTATTGCCCGATGAAATGGTGTGGGATCTGTGTCGGCAAGGCTTCATCAGCGAACGCCCGATCATCCGTAGCGGGACCGATCCGGACGTGGCGTTGATGGGGGTGCATAACCTGCTCCACGTGCCGATCCGCATCCGCGGCAGGGTGATGGCAAGTCTGGGATTGATCAACCAGTCCGGCGGGTTTGACGCGCCCGGCATCAAACTGGCGCGCGCCCTCGCCGACCAGGCCAGCGTCCAGGTAGAGCGCACGCTGCTCTACCAGGAGATGTTTCAGCAGACCCGCCTGCGTACCGAGATGGAACTGGCGCGGCGGGTTCAGGTGGATCTGCTGCCTCGCGCGCTCCCCAGGAT
>JAOACN010000387.1 GCA_026417815.1 Chloroflexaceae bacterium
GAGCCGCCATGGACCAGCACGAGCCGTTCGCCCCGGGCGTGGAGCGCGGCCAGGTCGTCGCAGAGGGCGTCGTAGTTGTTGCCGGCGCTGCCGCCGACTTTGATCACGTTCATGGTACGCCTCTCACACTCTCGGCAGGGGCCGCGGCCCCCAGAGTATGTTCATTGCCAGTGGCGCGCGCGAAGCCGCGCCGCACCGGACAGGAGCTTCTGGAGGGGCGAGGTCCCCTCCACGTCTCGCCTATCTACACCAATCCAGGGTATACTGAGAGAGCGCCGCTCTCCAAAACCCTGTCGCCGGCCAGCCTTAATCATATCCGAGGAAACCGCGCATGTCCAAAGGACCGGACCGGCGTCCCATCGGGTCACTGCTCCTGCTGCTCCTGGCGCTGCTCCTCTCGGCGTGCGTCGCGGCCCGCGCGGCCCCTCCCGCGCCACCAACCATGCCCACTGCGACCCCGACGGCGCCCGCCGTCGTTGCCCGAGTCCAGCCTGGCCCCACCGGCGTTGCATCGCCGACAGCGGCGCTCGCGCCGGCGCCGAGCGTGACCGCGCTCCCTGCTACTCCGACCCCTCGTCCTCCCGGCACGCCGCCACGAGTTGGTCTTCAGGTGGGCCACCTGCGCTCGGACGAACTTCCCGAGGAACTGGCCCGGCTGCGCGCCTCCACGGGCGCCCGTTGGGGCAACGTTACCGAGGCCGAACTGAACCTTGCCGTTGCCAATCGTGTCAAGCCCTTGCTTGAAGCGCATGGGGTGGTGGTTGACCTTCTCCCGGCCACTGTGCCGCCGGGCTACGACGCCGATGCTTTCATTGCCATTCACGCCGACGGCTCTAGTAGCCCTGCTGCCCGGGGCTGGAAACTGGCCACTCCCTGGCGCACCTCCGCCGCCTCGCGGGCGCTGATGAACGCCGTGGCGGCCGCCTACGGCCCCGCCACGGGTCTGCCGCAGGACAGCGGCGGCGTTACCTTCAATATGAAGGGCTACTATGCCTTCAGTTACCGCCGTTACCAGCACGCCATCGCCCGTACCACTCCGGCGATCATCATCGAGATGGGCTTTATGACCAGCGCCGCCGACCGCGCGGTGCTTTTCGGACAGCCCGAGCGGGTGGCCCGTGGCATTGCCGATGGCGTGCTCGCTTACCTGCGCCAGCGCGATCCGAATGACGGCGCGGCCCTGCTGCCGCCCGATTATCCGGTGATGCGAGCGGTGGCGGCGGGGGCGGTGGTGCGCGCCGCGCCCCGTGACGATGCCCGCATCCTGCTGCGCGCCGGGGAAGGCGCGCGGATCGTGCCGTTCGATAGGCTCGATGGGTATTACCAGGCGTTTGTGCGCGCCGGTGAGGCGCGGGTGGTTGGCTGGGTGCGCGAGGACGAACTTATCGCCACGGACGAACAACCGGTGTTTCCGACGCCCACCAACCCGTAGCGGCTGAAGGCGTGGGCGCGAGCGGGGAGCTTCGGCGGCATCTGCGTAACAGGTGGAGTTTCCAGGGCAGGCGCGGCTTGATGAAGATTAGGAATATACACCGGTATTCGCGCCCTATAGCCTGGTGGCTGATTAGCTCTACTTTGTCACTTGCCGCACCAGGAAGGGGAGATCTGCGGGGGCCGCAGGCCCCCGCAACCCCCGCCAGGTGCAAAGTGACAAAGTAGAATTGATGAAGCCGCGCCGACGAACAACGCCCGCAGGAGCGCAGCGGCATTCTCTTCAACTCATCGTCGCGTAAGCGGCAGATACAGGCTCGCCGCCCCCAGGTTCACCTGCGGAGCCGTAAGCGGGTCGCCGAGCAGGGCGAAGGCGCTGCCAGTTTCCTGGCAGCACGACGACGCCGTGAACAGTTCCAGGTGACCCGCCAGGGTCAGCGCGCCCAGCGGCGGGGGCTGCTGCCCGGCCCACAGCGCCCGGTAAAAGCCCCGCTGCAGCGCATCGTGCCCGTAGAGCACCCCCAATCCGGTCGAACTCCAACTGGCAATCGCTCCGCCGTCGGGTCGCACGACCATGCGCTCGTCAATCGAGGTGCCGGTGAAGGCGGGCGTTTGAAAGGCGCCTGTCAGGCAGGACAGCGCCAGCACCACCGGCAACTGCCCGCCATTGCGCAGGTCGTCCACTTCAAACAGGCCCAGGAGGTACTGCCGATCCTGTGGCGCATTGGGCTGCAGTGGCGGCCCGGTGTAGGCCCACTGGAACTGCAAGCCATGACCCAGGAAGTTGACAAACGCCGCACCCTGGTCAAAGGCGCCCATGGCGCGGTTCAGCGCCGCCAGCGGGTCGCGTTCGCGCCACGGGTCGCCCGCCTGCGCCGCCGGGTCGTAGTAGACCCGCGCGATCCGCGCCTGCCGCGGGTGGAGGGCGATGCTCTCCTCGGCCGCGAGAGCAAAGTCTCCCCCAATGTCGGGGTTGTCGGCGATGTAGGCCAGTCGCCCCCGCCAACCGCCCGATCGACCGCTCCGCTCATAACTCAGGATCTTCGCCACCAGCGCCGCCGTTTCCTCCACGCTCCTGGATGGCAGGCGTCCCAGCCACATGTCCGGCGTGCGGTCCTGGAGCGGATTATCGCCCTGGAGGCGAACGAAACACGTCTCACAGGCCGTTTCGCCGAGCCAGGGGTCAACCATGGCCAGGTAGGGCGGGATCCAGGTGCGGTTGTTGCGCCCGAGGTAGTTGCGCGGGTCGGAGGCGCCATCGCCAACCAGCACAACGGCAACAGGCGCGGTCTCCCAGCTCGCGGCGGCGTAGCGCAGGAAACTGCGGATCGCCTCCGGGTGTACCTGGCCGCCGCTCCAGGCATCGTAGAGAGCTTCGACCGCCACAGCGGCTACCGTCCAGCCCTGGGCGCGGCGCTGGGCGATAAGCGGCTCCAGAGCTTCGAGAAAGGCCCGGGGCGCGATATAGACCGCCTGCGCGTTACGCGGCAGTGTTACGGGCGTGTGGGCCGCCACGGCGGGCCGGTGCAGCGTGCCCGGCCCGGTGACCAGGTAGGTTCGCGGCGCGGGCGCGGTATCCTCGAAGATGGCCCCGGCAAAGTTCAGGCGCACGGGCGCGCGCGGGTCGCTCACATCGTAAACCGTCGCGCCGGAGGGCAGCCCCTCGAGCTGGTAGCGGAAGCGCCCGGCGCTTCCCACGAAGCGGGCGCCGTTGCCGCGCAGGTTGAGGTCCACGGGTACTTCCCATGCGACGGCGTCCAGGTGCACCTGGTCGGCGCCCGTGACGGGTAAGGACCAGACCGTCACCTGCGTGGCAAAGGCGGGCAGACTCACCCGTTCCGACCAGGTCCCCTGGCCCGTCCAGGGTACCCGGCGTTCCGGCTGGCCGGTTGTATCGCATGGCCGGTAAGAAGGGTCGGCGGGGGGCGCGCCAGCACGCGCGCAGAGGGTGAAATTGCCGCGTCGCAGGGTCGCGCCCTGGAGGGTGAGGGTGAGCGGCCCGTTCGGTGGGAGCGCGGGGGTGATCGTCGCCGCCACGCTATCCGGCGGGTTCGGGGGCGGTATGACGCGCAGATCGGCGCTGAAGAAATGATCGCCATCAGGACCGGGCAGGCGGCTCTCCAGAATCCGGTTGGAACGCCAGATACCCTGTTCTATCGCGGTGGCGCGCAGCGGCGCGTCGGTGGCGACGGCCTCGCGAACGGCCATTGGCGTCCCCGCGCCCCGGCCCACGGTCAGCCAGTAGATGGACGTGGCGTTCCAGCGATCCCCCGCCTCGGCGTAGAAGCGCAGTGCTGCCGGGAGGCCGCCGCCATCGCGCAGGATCTCCAGGGGAACGTCGCGGCCCTGGTAGCGCAGGCGCAACGTCGTCGGATCGGCCTGGGCCAGGTTCAGCCCGGCGGCGGCCAGATCCGCCGCGGTAAGTTCCTGGATGCCAGACGCGCTTACGGTGATCTTCCAGGCCGGCCCGCTGGCCAGGGGATCGGGCGGGGCCGCTCCTGTCGCGAAGGGCCGGGCCTCCAGTTGGGCCAGGGCGCTGACATCGGCCGGACGGGCGCCAGGAACAAGGGCTTCGGCCACCTCCACCTGAAAAGCGGCGCCCCCTGCCACGTAGACCGGGTTCAAGGCATACACGCCCAGCCGCTGGTCGCGCAGCCACCCTTCGCGGAGCAGGCTGATCGGTGCGTCGGGCGCGGGGGGCGCTTCAAACTCCGGTAGCGGCGGGTACACCTCACCGTCGGGATGGGTCCGGGCAGGCAGCGGGGCGCGGTCCGGCGCATCACCGCTCCACGCCGACAGTTGCAACCTGGTGAGCCGGGGCGCAGCGTCGCCCTCCGGTGGCAACAGCAGCGCCACCAGGGTCGAAGCGGGCGGCGTGGCGGAAGCCGGAGCGACCCCCGGCCACTCCAGGCGCAGCACAACGCCCTCGGCAGCAGCCTGCACACCGGCGCGGGGCGCCGGTGACTCAGGCTGTGCCGTGACCGGTTGCGGAGCGTGGGCAACGAGCAGCGTGGCCAGGATGATCAAAACGAGGGCGGAGACGGGTGCTTTCATTCGAGCCTGTCCGGATAACTCCTGTGGGAGGGAGCGGGAGGGCGAAGCCCTCCCGGGAACCCTCGTTCCTTGCCCGGTTGGTGGAGGGTGGGGAACCCGGGGTTCCCCACGCCAATGCCTGCGGGGAGGTCGGGGAGGGCGCAGCCGTGCCAGAACATCATCGGATACCCGGGTATCCGGTCAGGCCCCTAGGGTCGCGCCCTGCGGCGCGCCAGGAGGCTGCCCGCGATCAGCATGAGGCCGAGCGCGATCGCCAGGGCAGGCAGCGCCCCGGCGTCGCCTGACGCGGTGCCGGGCAACGTAACCGGCGGCGGGCTGCCCAGGGCCACCGAAGCCTGATTGTTGCCCGGGTTGGCATCCGGACTGCTACTCGATACGATCGCCAGGTTCTGGTTGTTGGGCGGCGCCGGCGCCCGGGTTACCTGTGCTACGATACGAACGCTAACCGACTCCCCCGGCGCCAGTTCGCCGATGGTCACCCGGACGGTGTTGCCGCTCACCGTCACCTCGCCCCGGTCGGCCGTTGCCGAGACGATCGCCAGGAAGGCCGGCAGCGCGTCCTCAACCACCACCCCGGTTGCCACACTGCCGCCGATGTTCGAAACAACGATCGTGTACGTCACATTCGCCCCGACCACGCCGACCCGTGGATCAACCGATTTACTGATCGACGGATCGGCCAGAATCGCCGGCGTGGCCGTCAGTGTTGGCGTCGCCGTCAGGGTCGCAGTTGGCGTCGCGGTTGGGGTTGGCGTAGCGCGCGGGCCTTCCTCTTCCTCCACTGGCGGAGGGAGGGTTGGCGTGGCTGCCGGAGGCGTCGCCGTGACTGGCAGGGGCGTCGCCGTAGCCGGAGGGACGGTTGCCGTCGGCGGTTCCGGGGTGCGCGTGGGCGGCTCACCGGTGGGGGTCTCGGTGATGAGCAGCAATGGCGCCGCCACAGCAGGCATACTCTGGCGCGGCAGCAGCCCCCATCCGACGAGCAGGATTCCGATGAGGAGCAGTAACGCTCGCCCAGGTGCAGCCTTCATCGTTGTCTCCTAGCGCTGTTGTAAGGATCCTCGTACGTACTATCGGGATGAACATCTCAATTGAACACAGGCGACTGGAGGGACGGGGGAAACCTGGCTGCCCCGCACCCACTGCCCGATGGGATGGCGCTATCCTAACATACCTTGCTGAAAAGCGATAGATTCTGGTACGGCGTTAAGGTACATATTTATGGAGGTCCCAACAAAATATGGACGGCTAAAACCCGATTGCAGTCACAGGGGGTGGGGCCAGCGCCGCCCCTTGACGGCGCGAATGCTCCGGCGTACGATCCCTGCGGGAGGGTCCGGGAGGGCGAAGCCCTCCCAGGAAGACCGTTTTCCTCCTGCCAGCCCCAACGCCGGTGCGATGGGGTATGGGGAAACCGGGTTTCCCCACACCCCTGCCGAACGGGAGGGTCTGGGAGGGCGAAGCTCTCCCAGGAAAAGACTGTTTTCCTCCTACCAGCCCTAATGCCGGTTCGATGGGGTATAGGGAAACCCGGTTTCCCCATATCCCTGCCGAGCGGGAGGGTCTGGGAGGGCGAAGCCCTCCCAGGAAGCCACCACGCCACTGTTGACGAGGAATACGCTTGAACGTCGTTCCGACCCGCCACGGTCCCTTGCACTATCTGGAAGCGGGATCGGGCGCTCCGCTCGTATTGCTGCATGGCAACACCTACACGGCGGCGACCCAGGCCCGCCTCGCGGCCCGTTTTGCCGACGAGCACCGGGTCATCAGCGTTGATCTGCTCGGCCATGGCCGCTCCGCGCGTCCCGAGGGGCTGTTCACCACGCGCTACTTTGCCATGCAGGGCGAAGCGCTGGCCGATTTTCTCGGCGCAATGTTTGACGGGCCGGTTCCGGTCTTTGGTATGAGCGCTGGCGGCATCACCGCGCTCAATGCCATCTGCCATCGCCCTGACCGGGTTGCGGCCCTGATCCTCGATGGCGTCTTTTACCAGGTAACCACCGCCACGGTCGACGCGCACCATCACAGTACCGCCAACATGTCACCATCGTGGCACCGCTACATGCGCGCGCAGCACGGCGAGGACTGGTGGCCGCGTCTGAATGCCGGCGTCGAGCAGGCCATCGAGTTGATGGCCGCCGCGCGCACCGTCGTCGCGCCCTGCCTTGACGCGATCCACGTTCCGGTGCTGGTGTTTCAGGGGGGCCGGGACCCCTTCGTGCCCGACGCCCAGGCGCGGGTCATCGTATCCGGCATCCGGGGCGCGCGGCTCGTTTATGAGCCGGAGGCCGGGCACTTGCTTGCCTGGCGCAATCCGGCGGCGTTTCGGGAACGGGTGCGTCGCTTTCTCCATGACCATGGGTTGGCGCCATGAAGGTTGCCTATTTCGATTGTTTTCACGGCGCCGCGGGTGATATGCTCCTCGCGGCGTTGCTCGATGCCGGGCTGGATGCCGCCGCCCTGCAAACGGCCCTGGACGAGCTTGGTCTCGACGGGTACACCCTCACCGCGCGGCGCGCGCTGAGCCATGGCGTGATGGGTACCCGGCTCGAGATCGCCGTGCGCGAGGACCAACCCTCACGCGACTGGGCGCAGATCCGCGCCCTGATCGCTGCGGCGTCCTTGCCTGCGCCGGCGCAAACCTGGGCCATGGGCGCGTTCGCACGCCTTGCCCGTGTCGAGGCTGCCATCCATGGCGTGCCGGTTGAGCAGGTGCACTTCCACGAGATCGGCGCCGTTGATAGCATCGTTGACACCGTTGGCGTCTGTGTCGGGCTGGCCCTGCTGGGGGTCGAACGGGTCTACGCTTCGCCATTGCCCCTGGGGCGTGGCTGGGTGCCGACCCGGCACGGCCCTCTGCCCGTGCCGGCGCCGGCGACCCTGGCGCTTCTGGCCGAGGCCGGCGCGCCGGTGCTGCCCGCTCCGCCCGGCAGCGAAGGCGAACTGGTTACGCCGACCGCCGCGGCGCTCCTGGCCGAACTTGCTCATTTCACCCAACCTTCGATGATCGTGCGGCGGGTTGGCTACGGCCTGGGTCAGCAAGAGTTCCCCCGGCTCAACGGCCTGCGCGTCTGGATCGGCGAAGCGTACCCGGTCTCCGGCGAAGAGCCCCCGGCGCGGCCTACCCAACCGGTCCCTGGCGCGTTGCCGGCGCCACCCGAAACGCTCTGCGAACTGCGCTGCAACCTCGACGATGCCACCGGCGAAGGGGTCGCCTACGCCATCGAGCGGCTGCTCGCCGCGGGGGCCCTCGATGCCTGGGCCACGCCGCTGGTGATGAAGAAAGGCCGCCCCGCGTTGCAACTGGCCTGTCTCGCCCGTCCGGAGCAGGTGGCCGACCTCGCCAGCCTGATGCTCCGCGAGACGCCCAGCCTGGGGGTGCGCTGGTCGCCCGTGGAACGCCAGGCCGCCGACCGCGACTGGATCACGGCGGCCACCCCCTGGGGCGCGGTGCGGGTCAAGCGCAAGCTGCTGGACGGCGTGGTCGCGGGGCTGGCGCCCGAGTACGAGGATTGCGCCACCCTGGCCCGGGCCAACAACCTCCCCCTGGCGCAGGTCTATGCCGCCGCCCTCCGGGCCGCCGAGGCGCTGGAGGAGGACGCCGGATAGCGCAAAGCGAAAATCGTCCTATGCCTGGCGCAGTAGCTCCAGCGTCGCCTCGACCACGTGGCGGGCCGTCAGCCCGTAGCGCCTGAACAACTCCTGATAGGGCGCCGAGGCCCCGAAACGATCCACGCCCAGAGCTATGCCACGAGGTCCGAGATAGCGTTCCCATCCCAGGGTGCGCCCCGCCTCAATCGCCACCCGTGCCGTCATAGCGGGTGGCAGCACGCTCTCGCGGTAGGCCCGCTCCTGGGCCTCGAACAGTTCCCAGCAGGGCAGGCTCACCACCCGCGCCGCGACGCCGCGCTCGGCCAGCAGATCGGCGGCTTCGAGTGCCACGGCCACTTCGGAACCCGAGGCAAGCAGCAGCGCCTGGGCCGCTTCGGCGTCACGCAGCACGTAGCCGCCGCGCAGCGCGCCCTCCGCTGGCGCCAGGCGCCGGCGATCAAGGGTTGGCACGTTCTGGCGGGTGAGCACGAGGGCCGTCGGGCCGTCGTGCCGTTCCAGGGCGTGCCGCCAGGCCATGCGCACCTCGTTGGCATCGGCGGGCCGGAAGACGTGCAGGTTGGGAATGAGCCGCAGCGACATCAGGTGTTCGACCGGTTGATGGGTGGGGCCATCCTCACCCAGGCCGATGCTGTCGTGGGTAAACACGAACACCACCTGCAGATGCATGAGCGCCGCCAGGCGGATGGCGGGACGCATATAGTCGCTGAAGACCAGGAACGTACCGCCGTAGGGAACGATGCCCCCGTGGAGCGCCATGCCGTTCAGCGCCGCTGCCATGGCGTGCTCGCGCACCCCGAAGTAGATGTTGCGCCCGGCGAAACTGGCGCCACTGAGCGGCGCCGCGCCTTTGAGCGTGGTGTGGTTCGAGCCGCCCAGATCGGCTGAGCCGCCGAGTAATCCTGGCGCCACCGGCGCCAGCGCGTTCAACAGTTGCCCCGAGGTCACCCGGGTTCCTTTGGCCTGCGGGTCCGGCGGGAGGGGCGGGAGCAGCGTCTCCCAGTCCGCAGGCAGCGCGCGGGTCTGCATCTGCTCCCAGAGGGCCGCCAGTTCGGGGTAACTTGTCTGGTAGCGCGCCAGAAGCGCCGCCCACTCGCGCTGGCGCCGGTCGCCCACCTCCAGCACCAGATGCATGTGTTCGTAGACCGCCTCGGGCACATAGAAGGTCGGTTCGAGCGGCCAGCCCAGGTTGGCCTTGGTCAGCCGGGCCTCCTCCGCCCCCAGCGGTTCGCCGTGGACGATGTGCTTGCCGGCCTTGTTCAGGCTGCCGTAGCCGATCACCGTGCGGGCAATGATGAGCGAGGGTCGGCTGCGCTCCGCCCGCGCCTGGGCCAGGGCCTCGGCCACCTCGGCCATCTGGTGCCCGTCCACGTGCAGCACCTGCCAGCCATAGGCCGCGAAGCGCATGGCCACATTTTCGCTAAAGGTCAACTCAGTAGGTCCATCCAGCGAGACCAGGTTCGAGTCGTAGAGGGCGATCAGCTTGCCCAGTCGCAGGTGCCCGGCCAGGCTTGCGGCCTCGTGGCTGATGCCCTCCATCAGGTCGCCGTCGGAGCACAGGACGTAGGTGTAATGGTCAACGATCGGAAAGCCGGGCCGATTGAAGCGCTCGGCGAGCCAGCGTTCGGCCATGGCCATTCCCACCGCCATCCCGAACCCCTGCCCCAGCGGGCCGGTCGTTGTCTCCACACCGGGGGTCAGGCCATATTCAGGGTGACCGGGGGTTTTACTCTCCCACTGCCGAAAGGCGCGCAGGTCGTCAAGGCTCACTTCGTAACCGCTGAGGTGCAGCAGCGCGTACAGCAGCATTGAACCATGCCCGGCCGAGAGCACGAAACGATCCCGATCCGGCCAGGTAGGATCGCCAGGATTGTGCTTCAAAAAGCGGGTCCACAACACATACGCAGCGTCGGCCATCCCCAGCGGCAGGCCCGGATGACCGCTTTTAGCTGCCTCGATCGCGTCAATCGCCAGGGCGCGGATCGCGTTCGCGCAGAGCCGGTCAATCTCAGCCTGCCCCAGTTCCTCCACGCCCGTCTCGTCGGTCATAATCTCGCTCCTTGGTGCCAGTGCTGCTATGACCTGAGCATTATAGCACCGTGGATCTCTTCCATTCGTACCATCACTGTGCAAGCCGGGGCCGATGCAACGTTCGCCTCCAGCGGGCAGACCGGGGGGCGTAGCCGCCAAAACTAACCAGAAACCTGGGGTTTGAGGCAAGCCCCGAAGACTTTGCAACAGCCCTGGCGTGACCTCAGGGCTAACGCTCGTTGGAGCACGCCCCAGACACCAGGTTTTCAGATGTACGACCATGGTCCGCAGGGCGCACTGCCAGCGGGCTCAAACCAGCGCGCCTCGCTTATGACATAGACATAATGGACGGTAGGGTGACCTATCTGTTCCCGACGGCGTCATATGAGTGTGGCCCTCTCAAGAATGCCCTTCGGCTGCGATGGTCTGGGGGAGCGAAGTCCTTCCAGGAAACATAAGCGTCTGGAGGGCCGCAGGGAGGCGAAGCCTCTCCTGAACGGCAACTCAGAAGGCCGCGCAGCGAAACCGTGGCTTGCGTAGAAAGGGTGATTCTATGGCCTCGAAGTCGGATTTCACGCCGGAAGAGTGGCAAACCATCGGCCTCGCGCCGATCGCTACCGCCATGTACATCTCGATGGCCGATCCAAGCGGCCCGATCGGGCTGATGAAGGAGATGTTCGCCGCTGTCAGCAGCATCATCGAGGGCGCCAAAGACGCGGCCTCGCTCCAGATTATCAAGGATCTGGCCGCCGATATGGAGGCGCGCAACATCAAGCCCGATCTGCCAAAGTTCTCCAGCAAGGAAGAGGCCAAGACCTTTGCCATGAATACGGTCAGCCAGGCCGTGGCCCTGGTCGAGGGCCGCTCGCCGGAGGAGGGCCAGGCCTTCAAGCAGTTCCTCTATGACACCGCCCAGAAGGCCGCCGAGGCCGGCAAGGAAGGCGGCTTTCTCGGCTTCGGCGGTACGGCGGTCAGCGACATCGAACGTCAGGCCCTGGCCGAACTGGCCTCGGCGCTGGGCCTGGCGGTCTGAACGCGCCATCGTCCGACCGGCGGCGCGCGATGGGGGGCCGGGCGCGCCGGGGGGGCCGGGCCGGCGGGCACGCGATGGGGGGCCGGGCGCGCCGGGGGCCGGGCGCGCCGGGGGGCGTGACGGCCGGTTGCCCGGAACGCCGTTTGTGCGCTGGGGGCGCGTAGAGCCGGCCCATCGGGCCGGCTCTACGTCGCCGGTTGCGTCGCTCGCCTGCATCCTCTACAATACGGTGGTGGCGCCAGGCCCCTGGTCCTTTTGCCTTCAACCGTATGGTTTCTCTCCTGCCCGACCCCGACCCCGCCATCGCGGCCCTTGCTCGCGACCTCGACCAGGCCCGCGAGGCGAGTTACCCCCTGACCTTTGCCGCGCGCCGTCTGGCCTCCGCGCCGGCCCATCCCACTGCCGCCTGCGATGCCGTGGCCGCGGAACTGGGCTACCAGGGCCTCGGCGACCACTGGGTCGAGGTGCCCCGCCGCATTGCGGTCAAGCTCCTCACCCATCTCATCGGCGGCGAACTGGCCTATCCCGCGC
>JAOACN010000411.1 GCA_026417815.1 Chloroflexaceae bacterium
AGCCCACGCAGAACCACTTGATCACCGGCAGGTTGCTGCGCCGGCCCAGAGCCAGCAGCACCCCCAGGGGAAAGGAGAGCACGATGCCGCTGACCGCCAGGATCAGCGTGAGCATCAAGCCGCCCCAGAGGTTGGTGCCGATCGTGGCCTCGCCCACGCCGCGCAGGATCAGGATCGCCGCGGGGTAGAGCAGGAGCCACCCGGCCACCAGCGGCCAGCGCAGGGCCTCGCGCAGGCGCCAGCCGGCAGCGATCCCCAGGGCCGCCAGGGCCGCCACACCAAAGAGGAACAGCCGCGTGGAGAAGACCGGCGGCGCTTGATCCGGAGGCAGCCCCAGAGAGACGATCCCCAGGACGGCCATCGCCACGCTGAAACCTGCGGCAAGGACCAGCGGGATGCCCCGCCAGACCCCGCCGCTAAGGCCCAGCAGCAGGGCGATCAGCGTCACCACCAGCTCGGGGCGCCAGATCTGGTCCGGCGGGTACCGCCCGACCAGCAGCAGGCGCGCGTTGCTCGTCACGGCGATCCAGCCCTCGGTGGTGACGACCCAGCGCAGCAGGCCGCTGAGGGCCTGGAAGACCAGGAACAGCAGGACGATGCTGATCAGCGAGTTCCACCAGGTGCTGAACAGGTTCTGGCGCAGCCATTCCAGCGCGCCGATGCTCGGGCGCGGGGCGCGGGCGCGGGGTTGGGAGGCTTCGGTCGCCATTGCGTCACCTCTCCACGAGCTGCATGCGCTTGTTGTACCAGTTCATCAGCAGAGAGGTGAGCAGACTGATGCTCAGGTACGAGGCCATGACCATCAGGATGACCGGAACGGCCTGGCCGGTCTGGTTCAGGGTCGTGCCGGCCACGGCGAAGAGGTCGGGAAAGCCGATGGCAACCGCCAGGCTGCTGTTCTTGGTCAGGTTGAGGTACTGGCTGGTCAGGGGCGGGATGATGATCCGCAGCGCCTGGGGGAAGATCACCAGGCGCAGGGTCTGGGCGTTGGTCAGGCCGAGAGCGCGGGCGGCCTCGCGCTGACCCTTGTTGACCGCCTGGATGCCGCTGCGCACGATCTCGCCGATGAAGGTGGCGGTGTAGATCACCAGGCCGAAGAGCAGCGCGGCGAAGTTGGTGGTGAGGGTAATGCCGCCGCTGAAGCCGAAGCGCCGCAACTCGGGGATCTCCAGCGTCACCGGCCACTGGCCGGCCACGATGCGGGTGACCACGAAGCCCAGCAGCGCGATCCCACCGGCGATCAGCAGCGCCCACGGCAGGGCCACGCCTGGCCGGTCGCGCCGGGCGAACTGCACCCGCCGCGCGATGTAGAAGAGCGCTCCGGCCAGCAGGCCCGCCCAGAGCCAGGGCGTCCAGGCCCCGAAGTCGGCGTTGGCTCGCGGCCAGGCGATCGTCACGCCGCGGTTGTGCAGGAAGAGCAACCCGCCGACGCTGATGGCCTCCTGCACCCGTGGAAAGGCCTGGGTCATGGCGAACCAGAACAGGAGTTGCAGCAGCAGCGGAACGTTGCGCACGATCTCGACATAGACGGTGGCGATGTTGCGGAGCAGCCAGTTGTTCGAGAGCCGGCAGATGCCCAGGATGATGCCGAGGATGGTGGCCAGCACGATGCCTATCCCGGCGACGCGCAGGGTGTTGAGGACGCCAACCAGGAAGGCGTAGCCATAGGTGCGCGAGGGGTCAAAGGGGATGGGCGACTCGCTGATCGGGAAGCCGGCCGGCTGCCGCAGGAAGGCGAAGCTCGGCAGCAGGTTGGCCCGCCGCAGCCCGTCCATCATGGTGCTGTAGAGGAACCAGAACGTCCCGATCACCACAAGCGCGAAGGCCACCTGCACGAGAATGGCGATGACCCGCGTGTCGCGGTAAAAGGGGATGCTCGTCGGCTGACCGGGCGGCGTGGTGGCGGCCATACGGTACCCTTCGCGTGCAATTCCAGCCGGGGGCGGCGGAGACCGGCTTCGTACCCGTTCTCGCCGCCCCCGGCAAACTCCTCCTCAGCGCCTCAGCGCCTCAGCGTTCAGTGCCTCAGTGCCTCAGTGCCTCAGTGCCTCAGTGCCTCAGTGCCTCAGTGCCTCAGTGTTCTATCGGAACGGCGGCGAGTACAGCAACCCGCCGTCAGTGTACAGCGTGTTCAGGCCGCGGGGCAGGTTGAAGGGCGTATTGGGGCCGAGGTTGCGGTCGTAGATCTCCGCATAGTTGCCCACGTGGCGAATAACCCGCGCGGCGAAGTCGTTGGGCAGGCCGATACCCTGGCCCAGTTCGCCCTCGAGGCCCAGGAAGCGGCGAATGTTGGGGTCCTCGCTATTGGCGAAGGTGCCGATGTTAGCCGAGGTGATCCCGAACTCTTCCCCCTGGAACGTCGCGAAGACCACCCAGCGCACCGCGTCGGCCCACTGCGCGTCACCCTGCAGCACGGAGGGCGCCAGCGGCTCCTTCGACATGGTCACATCGAGGATCTTGTGGTCGGCCGGGTTAGTAGCTTTGGTCTGGTAGCTCACCAGGCCCGACTTATCGGTGGTAAAGCCATCGCACTGGCCGCTATCGTAGGCCGCGAAGGTCGGGTCAGCCTCCTGGAAGACCACCGCCTCGAACTTCAGGTTGCGCTGGCGGAAGTTGTCGGCCAGGTTCAACTCGGTGGTGGTGCCGGTCTGCACGCAGATGCGCGCGCCTTCCATGTCCTCCAGGGTCTCGATGCCGCTGTCCTTGCGCACCATCATGCCCTGGCCGTCATAGAAGGTGACCGGGCCAAAATCGAGGCCGACCGAGCCGTCGCGGGTGAGCGTCCAGGTGGTGTTACGGATCAGCACGTCGATCTCGCCCGACTGCAGCGCCGTGAAGCGCTCCTGGGCGGTCAGGGGGCGATACTCGACCTTGGTCGGGTCGTCGAAGATCGCCGCAGCGACGGCCTTGCAGAAGTCCACGTCGAAGCCGCTGAAGTTGCCGGCGCTGTCAACGTTGCCGAAGCCGGGCAGCACCTGGTTCACGCCGCAGATCAGCTTGCCGCGGCTGATGATTGTTTGCAGGCGTCCCCCGGCAGTGGGCTGCGCGGCGGCGCCGCCTCCGGGCGCGGGGGCGGCGGTGGCGGCGGGCGCCGCAGTCGGGGCCACGGCCGCCGGGGCCTCGGTGGCGGCCGCGGGCGGCTGGGTGGCCGCCGCCTGGGGCTGCTGGCCCCCGCACGCCGCCAGGAACAGGGCAAGCGCGCCGGCCAGCACTGCGAGCATCTGTCGCTTCATGGGTCTCCTCAATACACTGAGCGGCGCTGGGCCGCCGACCGTTTCGGGGCCAGACGCCGCGGCGAACCACCGGAAGGGTATCTGGGCCGTATTCGATTTTGGATTTTGGATTGCCATCAGAGGGGGGCGCGAAAAAACATGGTTTTTCACCATCGCTTTCACTGCAGCTACCGAACTGCGACGCGGCGTCCGTGGCCGAATCTCGATACCGTTTGCGAATACGTTACACTTGGAGTTTCGAGGATTGTACCACAGCCCACAGGCCGTGGCAAACCTTTAGCTTACGCAAAGTCAATGGGGTAAGCCCCGAACCCCGGTTTTGTCGGTAGTTTTGGCGGCTGCGCTGCCAAAACTACCGACAAATAATCCGTCGGGCGGCGTAGCCGCCCCATACCCCACCGTGGGAGATGGACTTTGCACGAGCCCTGCTATATTGGCGCTCCTCTGCATGCTCTTATGACCGTCACCTTCGCCCGCCAGCACCGTTTCAGCGCACAACCAGCGGAAGGTGAACATTCAGCCTCTCGCTGCCCGGAACACTCAGGTTCAACCCGACCAGGATCGGGTCGTGATCCGATGTACGGTACTGGTTCGCCGCGAATAGACTGATGATCTGCCCCGCGCTCTTGAAGTTCGTGTTGTAGTCCAGCACGCCCGGCTCGTCGGCGTTGATGTGGTATTCGCTCACCCCGCTCACCCTCGCCAGCGCCGACGGCGCCGCCAGGGCATAGTCCAGCGTGCCCCACTGCCCGTTGAACACGTAGGAGTACGCATCGGGACCGATGAACGTCCGCGCCAGGTCGGTGTACCCCGCGGCGCGCAGCACGTCAATCGGGTCCTCCTGCGCATAGGAGTTCAGGTCACCGATGATCAGGATGTCCGCGTCCCTCGTGCCGGTCGGGTCCCCCGCCAGCCACGCGACCAGCGCCTGTGCCGCGTTGCGCCGCACGATGTTGCAGTTCCCCGCGCCATCGTTCGCGTCCGGCGCGTCGCACGGGCTACCCTTCGACTTGAAGTGGTTCACCACGACGGTCACATCCTCAGCCGTCGCGCGGTGGCGGAAGGTCTGCGCCAGCGCCGGACGGTTGCGCGGCGCGCTGTCGCCGCCGTTCACAAACCCGACCGTGTTGAGCGCAGCGGTCCGTCCCACCGGTTCAACCACCGCGGGCTTGTAGATAATCGCCACCTTGATCGCGTCCGTGCCGAGCGCATTGGTCTGCCCGGTCACGGCATCGACATCAATGAAGGCATACGTCCCCGGCGCGGTTGCGGCATTCAGGCGGCTGACCAGTTCCGCCAGCGCGCTCGTCGGTCCGTACCCGTCATTCTCGATTTCGATCAGCCCGAATACATCGGCGTTGAGACGCAACAGCGCCTGGAGCAGTTTCACATTCTGGCGCTCGAACTCGGTCGTGTTCTCCGCGCCGCGGCAATCGGTCGGCGCGCCGCCGACGCCGCCCCGGCACGCATTCGCGCCAAAGGTGTTGAAGTAGTTGAGGACGTTGAACGCCGCCACACGCAGGTCGCCGCCGACGTTGACCGGCTGGTCGGGGCGCGGGTTGGCAGCGACGAAGTTGGGCGCGCCGCCGCCGAGCGCGTTGATCGGACGCAGGCGATAGGCGTTGCCACTCGCAGCATTCCCTGCCC
>JAOACN010000453.1 GCA_026417815.1 Chloroflexaceae bacterium
GATCCATAGGAGAGAGCGTCGCTGGCGCCAGGAGATGGTACGTCAGTGGCAGGCCCGTGGTGATTGTCACACTGGCGCTGGCGGGCGGCCCGGGGGGGGTGGCCGTCAGGGCGCTCACCAGCCACCGCCCGGCAGTGGCCGGCAGGGGCATCTGCAAGCTGCCAGGCGCGTCGCTGAGCCACTCGACCGGCGGAGCGTAGCCCGGCGCGGCGAAGGCGACGTTCCGCGGCGGCGGGGCCAGACTGATCGCCGGTTGCGGCAGCGTGGCGGCGACCGGGGCCGGTACGGGCTCTGGCAGGAACCGTTGCAACCAGGCCGCGACGCCAGGGGCTTCCGTATCTTCCCCTTCAGGCGCAGAAGCGATGGTGAGCAGCGTATTCTCGGCTGTGGGAAAGGCGCCAGTGCTGGTGGTGATGGTCAGGACGCCCGTTGCCCCCGGCGGGTGGAGCGGCGCTCCAGCGTCGAGGGTCAGCTCGGGCGGCTCGGCGGCGCTTACGAGGATGGTTGTGCCGCCCCAGCGCCAGGTCTCGCCCGCTGTCGCGATCGCGCTGACACTGACTCCGGGCGCCATCGCGTCGGTGATCGGAAGGCTGATAACCTGACCGGCGCGAACCTTTTGCACCTCGGTCCCCAGCAGCGCGCCGCGCTCGATCACGAGCAACACCGTGCTCTCGGCCTCCGGGGTCGCCACGAGCAGCCTGGCAACGTCACCAGAACGGTAACGATCTCGGTCAGCGATCAGGGCAAGCTGGCCGTCCGGAAGGTCCCGGCTGGTAAAGCCCCTGCCTGTGACCCACAGTTCCGCCGTGGTCGTGGGGCCGCCCGCCGAGGCGCTGACCTGGTAGCGGCCAGGACCGAACCGCGCCAGTTGCACCCCGGCGCGTCCATTGGCCTCGGCGGTGACCTGGCGCACCAGCAGCGGCGCGCTGTTCCCTGCCCGTACAACCTCGACCTTCACCCGCGCGCCGGGAACAGGGCGTCCCAGCCCGTCGAGGGCCAGTATGTCCACCCTGGCGCGCTGGTCACCAGCGATGAAGTTTTCCGACAGGCCCACGGCGACCAGGGGCGTCCCTCCGACGAGCAGCCCTTCGGTTTCGACGCCATCGGGTTCGCCAGCGGCGGCGGCCCACAGGCGGTAGCGCGCGGCGCCAGCGGGGCGCGTCGGGAGGGTGATGCGTAGTTCCCCCGTGGCATCGGTGCTGCCACTTCCCGGCAGCGTCAACGTCTCAACGGCAATGTTCCCAGGACGGTAGCCCGCCGGGGCCGGCGGCGGACCCAGTGTTTCCAGCCACAGGCGCCAGTTGATCGCCGCGCCGGCCAGCGGCAAGCCGTTGCGTTCCAGCCGGACCCTCAGTCCATCGGCTTCCTCCCGGACAGTGGCGGCAAAGGGTGGTGGGCCGTCGCGGGGCGCGACGCGCAGCAAAACGCTCCCGGCAGAGTCGCCAATCTGAGTGATCAGGCGATAGTCGCCAGGTTCGAGATCCAGCGGGAGGGTCAGCGTCCCGCGCACGATCCCGCTGGTAGGCTCGGTGGCGCAGGTTGCCGGTGGGATCGGGGCCACACCGCTGACCAGGTGGCGCAATTGCATGCGGCAGAGCGTGTCCGGGGCGGGCGCGACGAACTGGCCGCCAGGGTCGCGGCGGCGGGCCAGGCCGGTCATCTGGAGCGTATCGCCGGGGGCGTAGATGGGCCGGTCAACGAGAATCAGGCTGCGGTAGACGGGCGTGGCGCCAGCGACGGGCGCCCAGTCTGCGCGCACGATTGCGGGGCGGTCGCCCCCCGCAGCCGCAATCAGCGGCCCTTCGTCGCCGTCAATCGCCGTGATCCACAGCCCATCAGCATTGGTTTGCCCGCGGGCAAGCAGCGTGCTCCCGCGGTAGAGCGCCACTGGCAGATCGGCCAGAGGCGCGCCGCTCCGGGCATCGGTGGCCCATACCAGCGCCTGGTCGCCAGCGGCGCGCAAGGTCAACCGCGCGGTCGAGACGAGCAGCACCACACTGGCCCGTGGACCTTCGGGGGTAAGCGCCTGGAGAAAGTAGGCCCCCGGCGCCAGGGCCTCGCCATCGCTCAACCCCACTGGCACCCGCGAGCGCGCTGGCATGTCCGGCCCATCACGCAGATCCACGCGCCAGTTCCGCGCCAGGGTCTGCCCATACCGCTCGGGGTTGAACGTTCCGCGCTCATCCGGGCGCAGCGCCACCGCCAGCAGCAGGGTCGCCTCATCAAGGGTATAGAGGCGCAGGTCCAGCGCCGTCAGGTTGGTCCGCTCCAGTTCCACCGCAGCGGGGGCATTCTCCGGAAGGAGGACGATTCCCTCAAAGGCCCGCGGCACGTTCAGCGCCGGCGCCGCCGGGGCGGTCCGCAGTTCGACCACCACATCGCTCGCCAGCGGCGCCCCGACCCGGTCCAGGGTGCCCGCGGCCAGGGTCATGGTGTAGCGCGTGGAGGGACGCAGATCCGGGCGCAGACGCACCTCCGTCTCGCTGATGGTGATTGGAACCTCGCCCACGGGGGGATCGAAACGCAGGCCGGCCCGTAGCCCCTCCTCGCTCATCGGCGAACTGAAGACCAGACGGATGGCCTGTCCGGGAGCGATGGCCTGCCCCTGGCCAGGGAAGAAGGCCACCAGGCGCGGTTCCGGCGCGACGGCGAAGCTCCAGGGCGCGATCCCGGCGCCCTCGTCCAGAGGATCGGCCAGTCTAACCGTGTAGCTGATCCCCTGGCGCCAGCCCGGGCGGGGAGTAAAGGTAATCACCTGGGTCGTATTGATAATCGAGGCGGCAAGATCGCCTTCAATGGGCGGCTCGATGCGCAGGGCGCGCTCGATCCGCTCCGGGGCCACCGGGGCGGCCAGGCGCAGGGTCAGCGGCGCGCGCGGCCCGACCCAGCGGGCGCCAGCGGCGGGAGCGCGCTCGAGCACCTCGGGCCAGGCCGTGCTGAAGCGCCAGGTGAAGGGCGCGCCAAGCTCCACGCCGCGCAGGTCGGCGAGCCCGGGGGCAATGGTGACCGTATAGGGCTGTCTCTTATACACATCTGACGCTGCGACGAGCGATCTAGTG
>JAOACN010000466.1 GCA_026417815.1 Chloroflexaceae bacterium
CGACGGCGTCTGGCACCTCGAGGACCTCAACAGCACCAACGGCACTTACCTGAACGGCTTCGAGGTCCGCGCCAGCACCGAGGCGCACGACGGGGACGTGATCCGGGTCGGGCGGGTGGAGTTGAAGCTGCTGACCGCTTAGCATGACAACGAGACCTCCCCGCAGAGGGGAGGTTCGGAGGGCCTGCGCCCCCGCACCCCCCGCCGAGACGAAGTTTCCTTGTGGCGCCAGGCGGGCTGAAGGAATACCTGCGCCAATCCTTCGACCCTACCGCGTCAATTCCCCAAAGGCAAGGGTGTAATTCCCTTGTGATATAGATCGCAAGAAGGCATACGCCCCTTTGTGATGCGGATTTTCGCAAAGGTGACGTTTGCGCGTAAGTTCAAAACTATGCTATACTTGGCCCGTTCCACACGGAGACCGCGCCAGAGAGGTACGGACGGCCATGCTCGCAAACTATGCCTTCATTGCCATCTTTTTCGTCGCCGCGGTGAGTTTCCCTCTGGCGCCCCTGGTGCTGGCCTACTTTCTGCGCCCCAAACGGCCCACACCGATCAAGCAATCCACCTACGAATGCGGCCTGGAGGCGATTGGCGATCTGCGGGTGCAGTTCAAGGTGCAGTACTACCTCTACGCCCTGGCCTTTGTGATCTTCGACATCGAGGTCGTCTTCCTCTACCCCTGGGCGGTCGCCTTCAACCAGCTCGGGCTCTACGGCTTCACGGCTGCGGCGGTGTTCCTGATCATTCTGACCGCCGGACTGCTCTATGAATGGCGCAAAGGCGCCCTAGAATGGGTATAGGATCGGAGGAGGACGGGTGTCCCGGGTCCCCGCGCGCCGCGGTGCGCGGCCGTCCTGGCGTTGAATGCGCGGCCCTCCGGTCCGTTATCAGCTATGAGCGAGCACGAGATTCAGCTTGATCTGGAGCGGCAGGGCATCTTCCTCTCCACGCTCAACCGCTTTTACAACTGGGGTCGGCGCTCATCAATCTGGCCGATGGCCTTCGGATTGGCCTGCTGCGCCATCGAGATGATGGCCTTCGGGCTGAGCCGCTACGATGTGGCCCGCTTCGGGGCCGAATTGTTCCGCGCGTCGCCGCGGCAGGCCGACCTGATGATCGTTGCCGGCACGGTGACTAAGAAGATGGCGCCTCAGGTGGTGCGGCTCTACAACCAGATGGCCGAGCCGCGCTACGTGATTTCGATGGGCGCCTGCGCCACCTCGGGCGGTCCCTTTCGTGATGGCTACAATGTGCTGCGCGGCATTGACCTGCTCATCCCGGTGGATGTCTATGTGCCCGGCTGCCCGCCCCGCCCGGAGGCCCTGCTGCACGCGCTGATGACGCTCCAGGAGCAGATTGACCGGCAGAAACTCGGGCGCGTGCGCTGGTACGGCGAGGGTGATAAGCCGCAGACCAGCGATTTCCCCGTGCCGACCTTCGGCGCGCAGGGTCTCGAGGTGGAGGGGAAGTTGATTGACCCCGTGGGCGGGCTGCCGCTCGTCAGCCCGTACACCTCGCCCGAGCAGGGCGAACGGCGCAGCGGGCAGATCGAACACCCCGAGATTGTCCGCACCTTCCCGATCATGGACGCTACGGTGGAGCTTGAGAACATTCTCAAGGCGCGGGGCATGGCCCCGGAGATCGCCGTGGACGATCTGAAGCGGAACGAGGTTGGCGATGCCCAGGCTTAGCCCCGAGGAGCTGCGCGAACGGATGGCCCGCGATCTGCCCGGCGCGGTGCTGGAGGCCACGCCGCTGCGCGTCGCCCCGCCCCCGGCCCACGGCCCGCAACCGGCGCCCTTCGTCACCACCGATACCGTGGTGGCGGCAGAAAGGATCGTCGAGGCGGCCCTCTACCTCCGCGATACGCTTGGCTACGCCTTTCTCTCCGATATCGCCGTGGTTGACTACCTGGCCGATGGGGTCTTTGAACTGGTCTATCGCTTCTATACCATCGAGGGCGGCGATGGCCTCGTGCTCAAGGTGCGCGTCCCGCGCGAGGCGCCCGAGGTGCCCTCGCTGACGCCCTACTGGCCAGGGGCCAACCTCCACGAACGCGAGGCCTTCGATCTCTTCGGCATTATCTTCACCGATCATCCCTACCTCCGGCGGATCTATATGTGGGACGAGTTCGAGGGCTGGCCGATGCGCAAAGATTTCCCCAAACAGGGCGACAAGTATATCGGCGCGGATGAGTGAGAGTTTGGAACTAGCGCCATGTTCAAGACCGAAGAACTTCAGATCAACATCGGCCCGCAACACCCGTCCACCCATGGGGTGTTCCGCATGCTGGTGACGGTTGACGGTGAGACGATCATTGACCTCAAGCCGGTGTTTGGCTATCTCCACCGCAACCACGAACAGATCGCCGAGCAGAACACCTATCTGCAGAACATGCCCTACACTGACCGGCTCGATTATTTCAACTCGATGGCCAATAACCAGGCCTACGCGATGGCGGTGGAAAAACTGGCCGGCATCGAGGTGCCCGAGCGAGCCGAGTACATCCGCGTGCTGATGGTCGAATTGACGCGCATCCTCAACCACGCCGGCGCCCTGGGCTTCCTGATCAACGATATGGGGATGTGGCAGACCCAGCTGGCCTTCGGGATGCGCGAACGCGAGAAGATCCTTGATCTCTTCGAGATGGCCTCCGGCGCGCGCATGATGTGCAACTACTTCCGCTTCGGCGGCGTGGTGCGCGACCTGCCGCCGGAGTTTATGCCGAAATTGAAGGAACTGCTGGTGGCGATGCCGGCCTTCGTGGATGAACTCGAACGGCTCCTGCGCGAGAATGAGATCCTTATGCAACGAGCCGAAGGCATCGGCGTGCTGCCCAAAGAACTGGCCCTGGCCTACAGCGTCACCGGCCCGGTGCTGCGGGGTTCGGGGGTGCCCTACGACATCCGCAAGGCCGAGCCGTACAGCGTCTACGACCGCTTCGACTTCGACATCCCTGTCGGCTCCGTCGGCGATGTCTATGACCGCTTCCTGGTGCGCATCGAGGAGATGCGCCAGAGCAAGCGGATTATTGAACAGATTGTGGAGCAACTGCCCGACGCCAGAGGCGGCCATATCAACCCCAAGGCGCGCCAGAACGTGCGCCCGCCTGTCGGCGACGCCTACGCGCGGATCGAGTCGCCCAAGGGCGAACTGGGCTTCTACCTGGTGAGCGACGGCAGCGCAAAGCCCTATCGCTATAAGGTGCGCGCGCCCTCCTTCATCAACCTTGCCCCCCTCGGCGATATGTGCCGGGGCTACAAGGTGGCCGACGTGGTGGTGATTCTGGGTAGTATTGATATTGTGATGGGTGAGGTTGATCGCTAGGTCTGAAGGGCGCGGGGAGGTTGCGCCTCCCCGCGCCCCCCGTTCCACCCGTGGCGGGCGCGCGCCCTGGCGATGCCAGGACGATCCTGCCGCGGCGGGCGGAACGATAGTGGAGGGCTGCGCCCTCCGCGCCTCTCCCCGAACCGGCACGTACACGGGCCACGTGCTGATGCCCTAACAGGTCGCCTGCAACTGCACTAGAAATAGCGTGCCATGACGGTCAAGATCGAACGCGGTCAGATTGTGACGGTCGAGCGAGGGCAGCGCGCCGCGCGCCGCATCCCCGGCCTGGGCCTGCTCGACGGCATGGCGGTGGTCTGGAAGCACTGGGCCGGGTCGTTCCGTAAGAACCAGGGGTTCAATGACATCCACGGGGTCTTTACGTTTGAGTACCCCGAGGAACGCCCGAAGCTGCCCGAAGCGTACCGCAACATGCCCATCCTGCTCTACGACGAGGAGACCGGGCATGAACTCTGCACCTCGTGCTTCCAGTGCGAACGCATCTGCCCGCCCCAGGTCATTCATATGACCCAGGCGAAGGACCCGGCCACTGGCAAGCCGGTGCCGGCCGTGGCCGAGTTCGTGATTGAGTACGATGCCTGTATGAGCTGCGGCTTCTGCGCGGAGGTCTGCCCCTTCGACGCGATCAAGATGGACCACGAGTTTGAGCTGTCAACGTCGGATCACCAGAAATTGACGGTCTTCAAGGAGCAGTTGAACCGCCCGATCTCGTACTACGAGCGCATCGCGCCGACGATGTGGGCCGAGGTGCGCGAGGGGGCGATGAAGAAGCTGCAGGGCAATATCAAGCGCCGCCCCGACGTGATTGGCATGGCGCCCAACCTCGCCGAGAAGATCGCCGCGCGCCGGCGCGAACTCGAGGCCGCCGCGGCCGCCGCAGCCGCCGCCGCGGCACCGGAAGCGCCCGCCGCCGCGCCCGCCGAGGGCCGTAAACTGACCCCCGAGGAGAAAGCGGCGAAACTGGCGGCGATCAAGGCGGCCAACGCGGCGAAGAAGGGCGGCGGCGCGACGGCGCCCGACACGCCCGCGACCGAAGCGGCGCCCGCCGATGAGAAGGCCGCCCGTCTGGCCGCCATCCGCGCCAGGAACGCCGCCAAACAGGCCGGCGAGGCCCCCGCCGCTGCACCGGCGCCCGAAGCGGCGCCCGCCGATGAGAAGGCCGCGCGCCTCGCCGCCATTCGGGCGAAGAATGCCGCCAAAAAAGCCGCCGAAGGCGCCGATGGCGCTCCAGAGGCGACGAACGTATCCGCGCCCGAGCCTGCTCCCGCGCCGCCGGCCGACGGGCGCCCCGCGCCTTCGGGCGAGGCCGCCGGGACAGGGGCTGCGCCCGCCGATGAGAAGGCCGCGCGCCTGGCTGCCATTCGGGCGAAGAATGCCGCCAAAAAGGCGGCTGAGGGCCACGACCCCGAGGGAAGCTAGGCCATGGAGCGAGGCTGGTTCAATCTGCCCTTCAGTGTCTGGGCCATACTTTGCCTGTTCGTCGCTGCGGTCTACGCTTTTTTCTGGCCATCAGACCGGGTAGTGGATGCCGGAGCGCTGCGTTTCCTGGTCGTGCGCTGGGGGCATAGCCTCGCCTGGGTTTTGTTGGCGCTTATGTGCTCACTAAAGGCTTTCGGCAACCCGAGTATGGCGAACTGGGGCAATCTGGCCGGCCTGCTCGCCCTGCTGGTCTACGTGGCCTTTGTCGTGGCGACCTTTTTCTGGCAGTGATGCCACGTTCAGCGAGACACCCACAGCGCGCCTCGTCGTAGCCGAAACGTAGCTGGCCAGCGCGGTAACAGCTTTCAGCCTACGAGGGTCGGTCCCGGAGCTCCGTATGTACGATATCGTCAATAGCCTGATCAATGTAGCCTTCGGCTGGGGCTGGCCCGGCTGGGTCATCGCGCTGATCAGCCACCTCGCCGTCACCACCCTGCTGTTCGTGATCGCGCCGTTTCAGATGCTCTTCCTGACCTACTACGAGCGGCGCGCCATCGCACGGATGCAGGACCGCATTGGCCCGAATCGGGTCGGCCCGGCGGGGCTGTTCCAGCCCATCGCCGATGGTGTGAAGATGTTCACCAAGGAGGACATCGTTCCCACCGCCGCCGATAAGTGGGTGCATTTTCTGGCGCCCTGCGTGGTGGTCGCCCCGACCATGCTGATGTTTGCCGTGCTGCCCTGGGGTCCGGGGATGGTGCCGGCGGATCTGAATGTGGGGTTGCTGTTCTTCTTCGCCATTTCGTCGATCAGCGCGGTGGGCCTGATGATGGCCGGCCTGGCGTCGAGCAACAAGTTCGCCCTCCTGGGGGCCATGCGCGCCGTGGCCCAGATGGTGAGCTACGAGATCCCCGCCGTGCTCAGCCTGCTGGCGGTGGTGATGCTGACGGGCACACTCTCGGTTGTGCAACTGATCGAGGCCCAGGCGGGCCTGTTCATCAGCAGCGCCGATGTGCCCGGCATTCCCGATCTGGGCCTGGGCTGGTTCATCTTCACGCCGGTAGGTTTTCTGGCCTTCATCGTTTTCTTCATCGCCGCCCTGGCCGAAGGTGAGCGCACACCCTTCGATATTCCCGAAGCCGACTCGGAGATCGTCGCCGGGTACATGACCGAGTACAGCGGCATGAAATTCGGCCTGTTCTACCTGGCCCAGTACGTGCTGAACTTCCTGCTCTGCGCCATCGCCGCGGTGATCTTCTTCGGTGGCTGGCAGGGTCCCGGGGTGGGCTGGCTGTACGACCGGGCCATCTCGCCGGCCAACCCCGACGGCAACTGGGTCTTCAATGTCCTGGCCGGCTTCCTGGGGGTGTTTTACCTGCTGGCCAAGACCTACGCCTTCTTCTTCGTCATGGTCTGGGTGCGGGGGGCCTTCCCGCGGCTGCGGGTGGACCAGTTGATGGACTTTGGCTGGAAGTTCCTCATTCCGCTCACCCTGGTGAACATCGTGAGCGCGGCGATCTGGGTGGCGCTGCTGCGCTGGGGTCCGGAGCAGGGCATCACCTTCACCCAGAACTGGGCGCCCATCCTGCGCTGGGGCGTGGCCTTCGTCGTGACCCTGGCGGTGAACGTCGCCGCCTACATCGCGCTCGCGCGTATCTTCGCCGCCGCGCAGGCCGAGCAGGGCCGGATTGACCTCGATGAGTACCGCGACACGCTGACCGCCACGCTGCGGTAGGGGGGCTATGGCAACGGTCATCCAGATCATCTTCGGGCTGATCGCGGCCCTGGTCGTTGGCGCGGCGGTGATGGTGGTGACGGTGCGTAACGTCATTCACGCGGCCCTGTGGCTGATCGCCTGCTTCTTCGGCGTCGGCGCGCTGTACATGCTGCTCGAAGCGGAGTTCCTTGCCGTTGTGCAGGTGCTGGTCTACGTTGGCGCAATCTCCATCCTCATTCTGTTCGCGATCATGCTGACGCGCCAGGTGACCGGCGAGGGGGTGCGGCAACTGGTGGGCGGGTGGCGCCTCTGGCTCACCGCGGCGATCAGCGCACTGCTCTTTGCCGTCGCCATCGCGCCAACCGTCATCGCGCATCGCTGGAACACCCCCGCGCCGCCCGGCCCTCCCGGCACGCCCGAACCGCTGGCCGGGGTAGCCGAACTGGGGCGCGCCTTCGTCTACGAGTTTCTGTTGCAGTTCCAGGTGGCCGGCGTGCTGCTCACCGTAGCGCTGATCGGGGCGATCGTGATCGCCTTCGAGGAGCGCGCCCGGCGCCGGCGCGTGCTCACCCTGGCCGAGGAGCACGAACTCCGCAAGCGGCTGGCACAACCGCAGCCGGTGGAGGCCCCGGCGGGCGAGCCAGCGCCCGCGCCCCGGGCCACGCCGATCAGTGAAGGGGAGGTGCAGCAATGACGGCCGCGGTTCCACTTGAGGCGGTGCTCGTCGTCGCCGGGGCCCTGTTCTGCATCGGCCTGTTCGGCGCCCTGTCACGGCGCAACCTGATCGGGGTGCTCATGGGCGTTGAACTGATGCTCAACGCGGTGAACATCAACCTGGTGGCCTTCTGGCGCTACCTGGAGCCGCGCTTCATCACCGGGCAGACCTTTGCCATCTTTATCATCTGCGTCGCCGCCGCCGAAGCCGCCGTGGGTCTGGCGATGGTCATCGCCATTTACCGCAACTGGCTCACCGTCAATGCCGATGCGGTGGATTCGTTGAAAGGGTGAGGCGATTTTGGATTTTGGATTTTGGATTGCCGTGTAACTCTACTTTGTCACGTTGTCCCTGGCGGGGTTGCGGGGGCCGCAGGCCCCCGAAGATCCTCGCAGCGGAGGCCGCGGCACGTGACAGGATAGAGGCAAGGGACGCCTTGCGGAAAGCAATTCAGCCGTTGAGATGGTGTTGAACGCATTGGTGCGGCAGAGTGCGCAGAGAGCTTCAAAAAGCTCATCGGCTGCGTGCCTGGCGGCAAATCTGCACACGTACCCGTTGAACCGATGTGAGGATGGCGCATGGCTCTCTTTCTCCAACTGGCCTGGCTCATCCCGGCGCTGCCGTTGCTCGGCTGCGCGCTGATCACCTTTACGCCCCTGCGCCACAGCAAGCCCGCCAGTGGCTGGACGGCCATCGCCCTTATGCTGCTGGCGACGGTCCTGGCGGTGGGCCTGCTCGCCGCAACGGCCCAGGGGCTGGCGCTGCGCGAGGGGCAGGTGGTGAGCCTGGCCGGCGGCCACGGCGGGGAGGAGCACGGCGCCGCCAAAGAGCACGGCGGGGGTGAGAAGCACGGGGCCTTTGCCTTTCCCGAGCCGAACCTGGTGCAACGCATCGCCTGGGCGCCCACCGGGAGCAGCGTGTTCACGATGGGGCTCTACGTGGACACCCCCGTGGCGGCAATGCTGGCGATGGTGACGATCACCGCGACCTGCATCCACCTCTTCTCGCTGGGCTACATGGCCGCCAATGCCCGCCAGAGCCGCTTCTTCAGCTTCATCTCGCTCTTTACGGCGGCGATGCTGCTGATGTGTATGGCCGATAATCTCCTGCTCTTCTTTATGGCCTGGGAGATTATGGGCCTCTGCTCCTATCTGCTGATCGGCTTTCTCTACGAGCGCCCGCAGGCCTACCGCGCGGCGGTCAAGGCCTTCATCGTCACCCGCATCGGGGACGTGCTGATGCTGCTGGGCCTGGTCTACCTCTATACGCAGGCCGGCAGTCTGACCCTGGGGGTCAACGAGGGGGAGATCTTCAACCCGGCGTTTCTGGAACGCATCGGCGCCGAGCGGGGCTTCCTGGGCCTGAGCCACGCCACCGGCATCGCCCTGCTGCTCTTCTGCGGCACGATCGGCAAATCGGCCCAGTTCCCCCTGCACGTCTGGCTGCCCGACGCGATGGAGGGTCCGACGCCGGTGTCGGCGCTGATCCACGCGGCCACGATGGTGGCGGCGGGCGTGTTCCTGGTGGCCCGCACCTACCCGATCTTCCTGGCCGACGGCGGCGCGGCCCTGGGGGGAGTGGCCTTCATCGGGGCCTTCACGGCCTTCTTCGCTGCCACCATCGCCGTGGCGCAGTACGACATCAAGCGCATCCTGGCCTATTCGACACTCTCGCAACTGGGCTTCATGGTCGCGGCCCTGGGTATCGGCGGCTGGGTCGCCGCGCTGTTCCATCTCCTGACCCACGCCTTCTTCAAGGCCCTGCTGTTCCTCGGCTCCGGCTCGGTCATCCACGCCATGGAGGCCACCCCGGCCATCGAGCGTCTCCATCACAAGGACGAGTATGCCGCCCAGCAGACGGCCCAGGACATTCGCAACATGGGCGGGCTGCGCGCCCATCTGCCGTGGACCTTCTGGACTTACACCGCGGGCTACCTGGCGCTGGCCGGCGTGGTTCCCTTCGCCGGGTTCTGGAGCAAGGACGAGATCCTGGCCGACGCCTTCAAGGGCGGACACTGGATCGTCTTCAGCGTGCTGACCGCCGCAGCCTTCCTCACGGCGTTCTACATGACCCGCCAGTGGCGGCTGGTGTTCTTCGGGAACTTCCGCGGCGAGCACCCGGTGGTGTTCCAGAACCCGGAGGCGCCCCGCAAGGCAGCGCATCACGCCGATGCGCACCACGACGAACACGAGGAGCGCCACGGCATCCACTGGCACGAGGACCCGACGATGACCGCCGCCCTGGTGGTGCTGGCCGCCTTCGCGGTGACGGCGGGCTTCTTCAACCTGCCCTTCGCCATCCCCGGCGGCCACTGGCTGAGCGATCTGTGGGGCCAGGAGGCCCTGCCCTTCAGCCCCCTGGTGGCGGGCATCTCGCTGCTGGTGGCCCTGGGCGGCATCGCGGCGGGATGGACGTTCTACGCCGGGGCCTTCGCCCGGGCCAGCGACGCCGACCCGCTGGCGACGCGCGCGCCGGGGCTGTTCCGCTTGCTCCACGAGAAGTACCGGGTGGACGAACTCTATCAGGCCAGTTTTGGGCGCCTGGTGGCGGTGCTGGCCCTGTTCTGGGCCTTCATTGACCAGATCCTCAACCGCGTGATTGACGGCATCGGCCAGATCACCCTGTTCGTGGGGCGCTTTAACTTCATTGTGGACGACACCCTGTTCAACGACGGCCCCGATGCGCTGGCCGGCGGCACGGTGGCGACGGGCAAAAACACCCGCCGCGCGCAGACCGGCAGGGCCCAGGATTATGTGGGCTACGTCTTCGCCGGAGTGGTGGTGCTGGCGGTGTTTTATCTGTATGTGTTGCGGCGGTGAGGCGGGGGATGGGGAAACCCGGTTTCCCCGTTCTCCCTCTAATCCTGCAGGCAGGGGCGCGGGGAAACCCGGTTTCCCCATCTTCACATCAGACGGTCATACGCATGGCACACACCGCCCGATGAAACCCGGCCCCGTACGGCCGCAGCGCGCTGCGGCCCTACTGCGGCCCAACCGCCTATTTTCACCTCAGGAACGCATCTATGGATC
>JAOACN010000205.1 GCA_026417815.1 Chloroflexaceae bacterium
AGATGTGTATAAGAGACAGCCTGCAGGGCGGCGGCATAGGCTTTGCCACCAGCGGCAAGGGCCCCCGGCAGATTGACATGAAGGACGCGCGCAAAAAAGTGGACGAGGCGCTGCGCCAGACCTTCCGGCCCGAGTTCCTCAACCGCGTGGACGAGATCATCCTCTTCCATCCGTTGACCATGGAGGATCTCACCCGGATCATCGATCTGCAAGTGGGCGACTTGATAGAGCGACTGCGCGATCAGAAGATTACGCTGAAGCTCACTAATGCGGCCAAAGAGTACCTGGTGACCGAGGGCTACAACCCGGTCTACGGAGCACGGCCGTTGCGGCGCACCGTGCAGCGCCTGCTGGAGACGCCGATCTCGCGCGAGTTGCTGCGGGGCATCTTCAAGGCCGGGGATACGATCGAAGTGGACCTGGAAAACGGGCAACTGGTGTTCCACCGCAGCGATGTGCTGGAGATCGAGAGCACCCGCCCGGCCGAGCCGCTGGGAGCGTAACCCTGCCAGGCAGATCACGCCCCCCGTTTCCCGCGGGAAACGGGGGGCGTTGCGTGTCTGGTGTGCTGCGCGGCATGGGGAAACCGGGTTCCCCCGTTCGCAGGGGGGTGCGGGGGTCTGCGGCCCCTGCACGATGTAGAATTTAGCTCTACGTTGTCACGTTGCTGCTGGCGGAGGGTGCGGGGGCCTGCGGCGCCCGAAGACCTTCCCTTCCTGGTGCGGCACGGCGAAGCCGCGCCGCACCGGAACGGGCCCTCGGAGGGGCGCAGCCCCTCCGAGCCTCCCCTACAATGAGAAGTCTCGTTGTAGTATTAGTACTATGAAAAAGTCGCAATGCTACAAGGTAACCGAATGAAATCCCTTTCATCTATACCCCTTCCTATTGAGAAATAGGAAGATCGGGTATTTTGCATTTTCGAGGCAGATCGTATAATTTGGAAAGAGTATTGATTACCTTTTCCCCAAAACTGCAAACTAGAAAACCAGGACGATGATGCTCAGTACAGAACCTTCTTTCTTCCCGCCAGGCAGTGACACGGCGCAGATCAGGCGTATGCGCGAACTGCTCAGCAGCATTGGAGCCTTTCTTGCGGCGGGCCGACAGACGAATCCGCTCCCCTTGTTGCAAGATCTTGCCAGCGACTGGTTGCGAGCCGAACACGTGAGCATTACCGTTCCGGCGGGAACGGAGGCCATCGAACAAGAAGGGCCAGGCGTGCTCCATGGGCCGGTGTTGATCGGGCGGCGCGTGATCGGGCGCATTGAAGCCAGGCGCACATCGCCCTTCGACGGCGAGGATCGCGCGTTGCTATTGCCAATAGGCCAGCTTGTCGGCGCGGCACTCGAGTATGCGATGCTCCAGGGGCAGGTGGAGCAACACACGATCGCTACCCGGGCCCACGAGGAGACCCTGGAGCACCTGCTGGGCTTTGGACGAGCGGTGGTCAGCGGTTCGAGCGATCCGCGGGCGTTGGCGCTGCAGATCGCAACGCATATCCCCGCCATGGTGGGGGGTGAGCGGGCCTCGGTGCTGCTCCTGCCGCCGGATGCTGCCGGCCATCCCGTGCTGGTGCTGAGCAATGGCGTGACCGCTGCGCCTGAGCGCGCCCGTGAGGTGGCCGAAGGGGGCTTTGCCGGGCTGGTGCTACGCACCCGTTCGCCGCTGATAATTGACGAGACCGACACCGACCGGCGCTGGCTGGGGTTGAAACTCGGCGGAAGCGATACCCCAACTCGTTGCGCCATGGCCGCGCCCCTCCTCTGGGGCGAACGGGTGCTCGGCGCGCTCACCGTTACCACGACGCACAGCCGGGTGTTCCACACGGCCCACCTGAACCTGCTGGAACTGGTGGCCTGCCACGTGGCGCTGGCGATTCAGGCAGCCAATCTCCAGGCACGCCTGGCGGCGACGTCCACGCATCTCGCCAGTAGCGCGCACGAGTTAGAGACGGCGCTGCGCCTGCTGCGGGCCGGAGAAGCCACTGCCATCACTCGCGTTGAGGCGGTTGTCGCGCGGCTACGGGAGGAACAGATGCGCCTGCGCGCATTGGGAGGGGTGGCGGGCAGGGAGGGATTCGAACCCTCGACAGCGTTTCCGCTGTACGGCATTTCCAGTGCCGCGCACTAGACCAGACTATGCGACCTGCCCTCTCACCGCGATTGTACCACGCTGATGGGCAAGGCGCAAACCGTTCAAACTGGATGGTGTTCCCTTCTACCAAACCTATCGCACCGCAGAGGGCGCGGAGGGCGCAGAGGGTTTCAAAAGCCCGCCCTCCGCGCTCCTCTGCGCGCTCCGCGGTAAACCTGAACAAGCACCGAACGCTGGCCCGAAGCCACGCTTACCTGCGTAGCCACTGCTTCACGGCCGCGTCCAGATCCTCGATCGTCAGGTCATAAACCTCCGATAATGCCTCCGTCGTCAACTCCTTGCTGAGATTCCCGAATGCCGAGCCGAAAGGACCGCTAAACGCGGGCATGCGATCACGCACTTGATCCGCCGGTACGCGACTGAAGAAGCGATACAGTTCCCGATACCGTTCCTGACCATAGGTCTCGATCAGGTAGCGGGTCACTTCCGCTGAGAAAACGTACTCGGGGCCGACGCTCTGTCCGAGGATGTCAAACTCGCCAAGCGTATCGGCGCTGGTCAGCCGGGCCAGGCTGAGGGAGTCCAGCCGGCCACCGGCGACCAGTTGTTCCCTGAACTCAGCCGTGTTCTGGCCGGCATAGAACATCGCCGCGCCTTCGACGAGCCATGGCGGTGTGAACGGCCGGGTTTCGGGCGCCAGGGCCAGATGTACCAGTTCGTGCCTGATGGTCGCCAGGCGCCCGAAGGGACCTGCGGAGTCGGTCCGTTCGCGGAACGCCTGCCCATTGATGTAGAATGCCCGTCCCAGGGTCCGGATTTCTTCGCCCGACAGGTCATACAACGACAATGCCACCCCCAGGGCGCGTGAACCCTGACCCGTCTGGGTCTTGAAATCGTCCTGAGTGGCGACAAAGTAGGCCACAATGCGCGGCGTCAGGTTGAGACCGGCGGCTTGTAATTCGGTGTACGCCTGCTCGCACTCCTGGGCCACGACGTCCAGTTCACCGGTCGCCTCCGGTCGCGTGATGATCAGGAAGTGCGGCGTCTCGCGCACAACCACATCGCCGGTCCACCAGAAGGGCGGTTGGCGTTCCAGGGTGTAGGCGCTGACGAGCCAGTTGCCATTCTGCCGTTCGAAGCTGTAGGCAAGGTTGTGCTGGAGCGGGTTATCTTCAGGTGTACCGCGCAACCGGTAGCGAATGTTTACCGTGGCCTCTTCGATGCGACCGGCCTGCACATCGGAACTCGACACGGTGGTAGACGGTGAAACCTCAACCTGGTAACCGCTCAACGGCAGGGTACGGCTACGCTCAAAGATGGCCCGCTGCTCTTGATGCAAGGGTGCGGCAAAGGTGGCCAGGTACGCCGAAAGGTCGCCCTGCTCGATGGCGCGGGCCTGCCGCGCCAGCAGCGCGTCCAGTTCTCGCAGGGCGGCTTCCTCCGGCTCAGGGGTGGGAGTGGACGGCGGAGCGGCGCCCGTAACCGAGGTGACGCTGGCATTCACCAGCCCGGAGGGTCCGAATTGCAAGCTGGCGGCGGCGTATTCGGGGAAGATGAAGCGCAGTTGCTCCATGCGTTGGGGGCGGGGGAAGGTTATCTGGCCGGTATGGGCCTGGCCAGGCAGCCAGCCTCGCTCCGGCGCAATACTGGCACGCAGACTATCGCTAATGCTGGAGGGTGGATAGGCCGCAAATTCGGCATCGAGCAGCCGGCCATCCTCGCCGGTCAGCCCGCGCCCAATGTTGTAAGGCTGTCGGCGGGTGTTGACGAAGGCAACGTCGAAGATCAGTTCGTCCGGCGTGACGGTCAGGGTCTCCAGCCTGAGCAGTACCGGGGCCAGGGCGCTCTGCGAACTGAACAGCTCGATCCCGAGCGGATAGGTTTGTTCGGGAACCCGCAGCGCCTCCGCGGTTATGACCTGGTCCAGGGTAAAACGGATCGGATCGTAAGCGGGATACCGCAGCTCAAACGGCGCCGGTCCCGCCGGCCGGGGGAAGGTGAGGTCGCCAACGTTGGCCTGGCCAGCGATAAAGCCGTCCGGTGGATCGATGTCGTCCAGGTTCTCACTGAAGGCTACTGGCTCGTATTCAGCGCCAGCGGCATCGACCAGGCGAAAAGCGTCGGCGCCGATGCCGCCAGTGAGCTCAAAGCTCTGGTCGCTGGTATTGTGAAACCCTACACGTAAGATCAGGCTGTCGCCGGTAAGCGTCGCCTGGTAGAGGACCAGTTGCACCTTTTCAAGCGCGCTGCGGCTGCTCGTGGCGCGCCGGTCCACACGATACACGCCATCGGCCGAAGCAGCTGCGGCTCTGGTCGGCGGCACAGGCGTCGGGGGGGGCGCCATGGTCGCATCCTGGCGGGGTGGTTCCGAAGTAGGCGCCGGCGGTTCCGATAGACCCCGTCCCGTGCAGGCAGTGAGGGAGATTACGACCACGAGAAGGGTCAGTATACCGAGTTGCTTCAGGTTCATACGAGTGCCTCCTCAGTTTTCCATACGGCTGCACCGCTTCCCATCGAGATGCCGGGTGTGGAGCGCAGCCCTCCGGTACCTTTCCGTGCCAGCACGCACGCATGAAGCCGGGTGCTTCTGGGAGGGCATGGCCCTCCCAGAACCTCCTTCTGGCAGGGGTTGAACCAGGGGTTTTGCCTGGGAGGACGTGGCACTTCCGGACCCTCCCGCTGGCGGGCGAGGACCGGAATCCCGGTCGCCCGATGTTTACGTCTCGGCCGTATCCGAAGCCTGCGTCGAACGTAAGAACCCGCGCTGTTCGAGCAGGGCAATAATCCGGCGGGCACAATCGTCAGGCGGGGTATCCTCGGTAGTCAGCCGCAGTTCCGGGTCAATTGGCGGCTCGTAGGGGTCATCAATGCCGGTGAAGCCGCGCAACTCGCCGCGCCGCGCCCGGGCGTAGAGGCCCTTGGTGTCGCGCTGCTCACACACGGCCAGCGCGGTATCCACAAAGACCTCGATGAAGCGGTCGGCGCCGACCATGTGGCGTACTTCGTTACGCGCGGCGCGGTACGGGCTGACGGCGGCGCAGACCGCCACGCCGCCGTGACGCACGACCTCCGCAGCGACGAAGCCGATCCGCAAGATGTTGGCGTCGCGATCCTCCCGCGAGAAACCCAGGCCCTTCGACAGGTGCATCCGCACCACATCGCCGTCGAGGAGGGTGATCTGCCGGCCCCGTTCCAGGAGCAGCGGCAGCAGGGCCTCGGCGATGGTGGACTTGCCGGCTCCGCTCAGGCCGGTAAACCAGACGCAGAAGCCCTGCCGGTGGCGCGGGGGGTAAACTTCGGCGAGAATGGCCGCGGTTTCGGGCCGGGTGAACCAGGCTGGCAGGGGGCGACCGCGGGCCAGGTACTCCTCGCGCACCTGGCTCCCCGAAATGCTCAGCACTCGCGCGCCAGGCGGGATTGCGCTGATTTCAACGTAGCGATCCTCGTCGGGCAGGTAGACCAGTTCCTCGAAGGGCACCATCTGCACGCCGATCTCGCTGGCATAGCGGGCCACCAGTTCCTGGGCCTCCAGCGGGCCGTAGAAGGGGCGTCCCTGGCTGTCGACGCCTGGCCCGGCGTGATCGCGCCCGACGATGAAGTGCGAGGCGCCGTAGTTGCGCCGGATGATGGCGTGCCAGAGGGCCTCGCGCGGGCCGGCCATGCGCATCGCCAGGGGAATGAGACTGAGCAGCGTGCGCCGCGGGTCGTAGTAGCGTTCGACGACCGCCTGGTAGCCCCGCACGCGGCTGTAGTGGTCCACATCGCCGGGGCGGGTCATCCCCACCGCGGGGTGGATGAGCAGCGCGCCACCCACGGCGTCGGCGGCGCGTTTGGTCAACTCCTCGTGCACGCGGTGCAGCGGGTTGCGGGTCTGAAAGGCCACGACGTGGCTGTAGCCCAGGCGCGCGAGTCGCTCGCGGGTCTGGGCGGGGGTCAGGCGCAGACTGGCAAAATCCGGGGCGCGAGGGAGATCCAGCACGGTGATCGGCCCGGCCAGGCAACGTTCGCCCCAGCCGCGCATTTCGGACACCAGGGGATGGCGCGGGTCGGTGGTTCCCAGCACGGCACGGGCCTCCTCGTCCGGGTCCCAGTCGTAGATCTCGTCTACGCGCATCAGCGCCACGGGGTTGTTGCGCTGGTCGGCCAGGGTGATCTCGTCGCCGGGATGGATCGGCGGCGTCGCCGGGGCGCGCAGGGCGATGGGAATGGGGAACAGCGTTCCATCGGCCAGGCGCATCTCGGCGAGCACGCGCCGGTAGTCAGCGGCGCCCATGAAGCGGTCCAGGGGCGAAAAGGCCCCCGTGGCGAGCAACTCCAGGTCGCAGAGGGTGCGGGCCGAGAGTTGCAGTACCGGCAGGCGACGCGCCTGTTCCAGGAGGCGCAGCCGCTCGGGGCCGGTCACGACCAGGTTCTTCAGCGTTCCACCGTAGGGGGGGATGAGGGGCATAGGGTCTCCTTGTGTTTGTATGTGGCGGTGTGGCGGTGTAGAGTTGTTGAGTTGTGGGGTTAACAAACACCTCCACAGCTCCACAGCTCCACACACTATCCTTCACCAGGCCGCGACGCGCCCGCGGAGATCGGCCGGGGCGGCGATAGCGTAGCGCGCCAGCAGCGTCGGCAGCACGTCGTAGATGGTCACCCCTTCAAGCTGTC
>JAOACN010000605.1 GCA_026417815.1 Chloroflexaceae bacterium
GGGCAGGCCGCTCTGCGCCGCCGCCTGCCGTGGGGGGAGTAAGACGGCCAGTAGCGGCAGGAGGGTCATAACGGCCAGTACGGCGGCGAGCGCCTCGGAGGCGTTCCGGCGGCGATGGTGGGGGGCGAGGATGCGGATCAACCACGGCATAGACGCGAACCTCCGGCACTGGGTTGCTACCTGCGATTGCAGACCCCGGATTGAGCTCGGGCGTCTGGATGCGGTCAGCGTGGCGCTACTGCCCGAACGGGTCGCAGCGATCCAGCAGGGCGTCGGGCGAGTACTCCCCGCCTCAGACGCCGCGAGCAACACGGTTCGCTTATGTACCGTACACGGGGGCCTGGCGATACGCAGTGAGCCAGATGCTTGATGTGCAGCTTTGCCCCCCGATGTGAAAATAGCCGATGGCCGATAGCTGATGGTCCGCTGCCGGTGGTTCCATCGCGGCAGCGTGCGCGCAGCGAATGGGGGTCAAAAAAAACCGGGAGGATGCAGGAGAGCCTGGCTCTCCTGCATCCTCCCTTTCCTCCGAGTCGGAGTGTGGGCAGTGCAGGGTTCTTATATCATTTCGGATTGTGGATTTGAGATTGCCATATACGGCATCTCAATGCGACCTGGCGATGATGCGGAATGCACGCTCTTCAACTTCGCCCGGCGGCTGATGACGATGAACAATAAAATCCGGTATAGCCCGCGCAGGCGGGCTTCGCATCGGTAGCCTGCGGCTTCCGCTCGGAGGAGGTTCGGAGGGGGCCGCAGGCCCCCGCAACCCCCGCTAGCGGCAACGCTATAGCCCGGCGGGCTGGTGGGCCGCGGCACTGCAGAACTTTTCGTCGCACCCTCCAGAACGATTACCCTTGACACGTCCAAATAAGAATCGGTATACTATAGGTATCAAGTACATTCCCGAACAGCATATAACCAGGCGCCCCTCGTCAGATTCACCTCCTCTCGCCCCTTCGTCGGGGTTGCTGTCTCAATTCCATGTTGATGCTCTCTCCAGGCTCGTTGGCGAGCTATGGATATCGGCTGTCGTTCACTGGCGAACGGAGAAAACGCAATGGAAATCAGTCGGGACAAGCTCTTCTGGGCGTATGAGCGCATGCGGCTCATTCGTGAGTTCGAGGATCGGCTCCACACCGATTTTGCTGCCGGTAAGATCCCCGGCTTCGTTCACCTCTACGCTGGCGAAGAGGCGGTCGCAGTTGGCCTCTGCGCGCATCTGCGCGATGATGATTTTATCACCAGCACCCACCGCGGCCATGGTCACTGTATTGCCAAAGGCGTCGATCTGCGCGAGATGATGGCCGAGATCTCCGGCAAGGCGACCGGCGCCTGCAAAGGCAAGGGCGGCTCGATGCACATCGCCGATGTTGACAAGGGTATGCTCGGCGCGAACGGGATCGTCGGCGGCGGCCCGCCGCTGGCGTGCGGCGCCGGCCTGACCGCCAGGCTCAAAGGCACCGATCAGGTGACGGTCTGCTTCTTCGGTGATGGCGCCTCGAATCAAGGCACGACCTTCGAGGGCCTCAATCTGGCCGGCATCTGGAAGCTACCGGTGGTCTTTGTGTGCGAAAATAACGGTTACGCCGAGACCACTTCGCCCCGCTATTCGGTCTCTGGCCAGGACATCGCCGCCCGCGCGCGTGGTTTTGGCATGCCGAGCATTGCCATCGACGGCCTCGATTTCTTTGCCGTCTACGAAGCGGCCGGCGAGGCGATTGCTCGCGCGCGTCGCGGCGAAGGGCCGACCTTCATCGAGGCGCAGACGTATCGCTACTATGGCCACTTTGAGGGGGACTCGATCCGCTATCGCACTCGCGAAGAGGAAGAGCATTATCGCTTGCTCGATTGTCTCTACCGCTTCCGCCAGACCGCTATTTCCCAGGGTTTGCTAACCGAGGCTGAGCTTGATGAGATTGACGCCCGGGCTCGCGCTGCGATCGAAGATGCGGTGCGGTTCGCCGCCGAAAGCCCGATGCCCGATCCGGCTGAGCTGCTCACCGATGTCTATGTCGAGTATCCGATGGCGGCGCTCTGGCCATTCCAGGAGGCGGCAGTTCCGGTGCATCGCTAGGGTTTGATCCAGGATTTCCAGCGGAGATTCTCCGCTGCTACTCAACGATGAGGTGACACCATGGCGGCAATGGTTGAAGAGGCGGTACGCACACTGAGCTATCGCGAGGCGATTAACGAGGCGTTGCGCCTTGAGATGCGGCGCGACCCAACCGTGATCCTGATGGGTGAGGATGTGACCGGCGCGTCACACAGTGAAGATGAGAGCCATCTGGATGCGTGGGGCGGCGTGCTGGGTGTGACCAAGGGGTTGGTGCATGAATTTGGCCGCCAGCGCGTGCGCGATACGCCGATCACCGAGTCGGGTTTTGTCGGCGCCGGTGTCGGCGCGGCGGCAACCGGCCTGCGTCCGGTGGTCGAGTTGATGTTCATCGGTTTTATGGGCGTCTGCCTCGATCAGATCGTCAATCAGGCCGCCAAGATGCGCTATATGTTTGGCGGCAAGGCCCGCATTCCGCTGGTGATCCGCACCATGATCGGGGCCGGTTTTCGCGCCGCCGCCCAGCACTCTGATTCGATCTACTCGACCTTCGTTCATTTCCCCGGTCTCAAGGTAGTGGCGCCAGCGACGCCCGCCGACGCCAAAGGCTTGCTGGCGGCGGCCATCCGCGACGACGATCCGGTGATCTTCTGTGAGCATAAGCTGCTCTACGATATGAAGGGGCCGGTGCCCGAAGGCGAGTATGTGATTCCGCTCGGCCAGGCCGAAATCAAGCGTGAGGGCGGCGATGTGACGATCGTGGCGATTTCGCGCATGGTGTTGCACGCGCTCGAAGCCGCTGAACGGCTGGCTCAGCAAGGGATCAGCGCCGAGGTGGTTGATCTGCGCACGCTCTCGCCGCTTGACGAGACGACCGTGCTCGAGTCGATCCGCAAGACTGGCCGGCTGGTGGTGGTTGATGAGGATAACCCGCGCTGTAGTGTGGCTGGCGATATCGTCACGCTGGCGGCGACGCAGGCCCTCGAATTCCTCAATGCTCCTGTCAAGCTGGTGACGCCGCCCCATACCCCGGTACCGTTTAGCCCGACGCTCGAAGACGCCTACGTGCCCTCGCCGGAACGCATAGTCGCGGCCGCACGGGCGACGCTTGGCTAACTCGGTGGGCTGTTGTTGCAGGAGTTGCCATGCCTACCGAGGTGGTTATGCCCAAGTGGGGCTTGAGTATGCAAGAGGGCAAGATCAACCTCTGGCTCAAGCGCGAGGGCGAAGCGGTACAGAAGGGCGAACCGATTGCCGAGGTCGAGACCGAGAAGATTACGAATGTGGTGGAAGCGCCGGCCAGCGGCACGCTGGCCCGGCTCTGCTACCCTGAAGGTAGTGTGGTGGCGGTGACGAAGGTGATTGCCTACATCACCGCCCCCGGCGAGAGTCTGGCCGATGTAACCACGAACGGCGCGACCGAGACGGTGACAGCCACTCCCGCGCTGGCGGCAGTGGCGGTTCCGAAGCCGGCTTCACCGCCGCCGGCAGCGCCTGCTGGCGGCGTGCGGGCTATGCCAGCGGCGCGCAAGCTGGCCCAGGAGCATGGGATTGATCTGAACGCGCTCACCGGCAGTGGTCCCGGCGGCGCGATTGTCAAAGAGGATGTGGAGCGCGCCATTGCTGCCCGCGCCGCGCTGGCGCAGCCGTTGCAGCGAGTGCAGTTCTACAGCGCCGGTTACCGGCTCGATGGCTTGCTCTACACGCCGCGTGGCTTGCCGGCGGGGGAACGGCGGCCCGGCGTGGTCTTGCTGGTCGGGTACACCTACCTCAAGACGATGGTGATGCCCGATATTGCCAAGGTCTTAAACGCCGCCGGCTATATAGCGCTGGTCTTCGACTATCGCGGGTTTGGCGAGAGCGAAGGGCCGCGCGGTCGTCTGTTGCCGCTCGAACAGGTAGCCGATGCGCGGGCTGCCCTCACTTTCCTTAGCGAGCAGCCCACGGTCGATCCCGATCGATTGGCCGTGGTTGGGATTAGCCTCGGCGGTGCCCACGCCATCACCACTGCCGCGATCGATGAGCGGGTCAAAGCGGTGGTGGCGCTCGAACCACCGGGCAACGGCGCGCGCTGGTTGCGCAGTCTGCGCCGCCATTGGGAATGGACGCAGTTCCTTGCCCGTTTGGATGAAGACCGCCGCCAACGGGTGCGCACCGGTATCTCGACCACGGTCGATCCGTTAGAAATTGTGCTACCCGATCCCGAATCGCAAGCGTTTCTCGATCAGGTATGCGCCGAATTCCCGCAGATGAAGGTCATGGTGCCGCTAGAGAGCGCCGAGGCGCTGATCGAGTATGCGCCCGAAGAGGTGGCTGATCAGATCACGCCGCGCCCGCTGTTGATCATCCACGGCGACCACGATCAGTTGGTGCCGTTGGCGGAGGCACAGGCGATTGCGGCCTGCGCCGGTGACTCGTGCCGGCTGGAGGTAGTGCCCGGGATGACCCATTTCAATTGGGTGCTGCCGGGTAGCCCCGGTTTTACCCGCGTGACCGATAGCATCGTCGCGTTTTTGCGCGCAGCGTTGCCGGTATCAGCGTGATGGATGATATGACGTGGGTTGGATGGCCAGTAGCGCCGCACGGCTGTGCGGCGCTAATAATCGCACGGCCGTGCGGTTCCACATCACGGAATGTCATTATTGTGGAGCGCAGGGCGATTGTGCCCCGCGGCGTATTGTATGATCACAGCCGGCATTATCGCCAATCCAGCCTCAGGTAAAGACATCCGGCGGCTGGTGGCCCACGGGTCGGTCTTCGATAACGAAGAGAAGGTCAGTATCGTCAAACGGGTGTTGCTGGGGTTAGAGGCGGTCGGCGTGCAGCGCGTCTGGATCATGCCCGACCGCTTCGGCATCGGTCTCAAGGCGCTCGACAACCTGCCCTTGCAGATCGAAGCGACGTTGCTCGATATGCTGGCGTGGTTCAACCCCGACGACTCACGGCGGGCGGCGCAGCTTTTGGCCGAGCGTGGCGTTGGTTGCATCGTGACGCTCGGAGGCGACGGCACCAACCGGCTGGTGGCCAAGGGGTGCGGCGAGGTGCCGTTGATGCCGATCTCGACCGGCACCAACAACGTCTTTCCGATGATGATTGAAGCGACCACCGCCGGCCTCGCTGCCGGGCTGGTGGCGCGCGGGCGTGCCGAAGCAGCGGTGATGCGCGCGCCGCGGATTGATGTCTATCGCCAGCGCGCCTATCAGGACGAGTATGACCTGCCCGCTGGCGCGCCGCCTGACGACATTGCCCTGGTCGATGTGGCCGTCTACGACGATCGGTTTGTCGCTGCGCGTGCGATATGGGATAGCGCGCGCATCAGCGATCTGTTGCTCACCCGCGCCGAGCCGGGCAACATCGGGTTGTCGTCGATCGGGGCCAATTTGCTGGCTGGCAACTATCCGCCGGGCCACGGGCTTTACCTGCATCTAGCCGCAACCGGCCAACCGGTGCGTGCGCCGGTCGCGCCGGGGCTGATGCAGACGGTGCATGTCGCTGCCCATCGGGTGTTGGCGCCCGGCGACGTGGTGCAGGTGTGCCGCGATCGGCCGGCAGTGCTGGCACTTGATGGCGAACGCGAATTGGAATTGCGTGCCGGCGATTGTGCGTTGTTGCGCCTGAACTCCCACGGCCCGCGGGTGATTGATCCGCGGCGGGCGATTGCGGTGGCGGCGGGGGACGGATTTTTCACAGCGGGGTAGGTTTGACCCCCCCGACTGCTCAGGACCCTGCGCCATGTGGCTCGCGGCGCTCGTGCCGCCATCGTTGCGGATCAACCTTTTCGAGAAACGCCATACAATCGTGTTATAGGGTCAGCACATCAATCACCAGGCCCTCGTGCGGGCGCAAGTCGAGGGCCGCCAGGGGAACGTGGCCGGTCCGATCCATGGCGGTGCAG
>JAOACN010000630.1 GCA_026417815.1 Chloroflexaceae bacterium
GGGCAGGCCCTGGCCTGTAGCGTGGGAGCGCTGGTTCTCGGGGGGATTGCTGGACCACAGCCGGTTGCAGGGTTAGCGATCCTGATGGGAAAAGTGCTGGCGGCTTCGGGAATGATGGCAGGAACGATGGTCGTCTGCTACGGGTTGATTGCGGGCTGGTTGCCCTCCGTGGGAGTGACCTCTGGTCTGGTGCAGCTTATGGCGCTCGCCGGGGCGGGTGTGGCGGGTGGAGTATGTCTGCTCGGGATGATGTTGGCGTTGAGGGTCGAGGAACTACTGGCCCTCAACAAATCGATCGGCGGTTTGACCAGGCGGTGGCACATGACAATGCAGCGGCGTAACGGTGTCGAGCCAGAAGTGTAGCGTCCGAGGATCCTGTATGCGCACTCATTGGTGGCCGATCATCCTGCTTAGTCTAATCATGCTGACCCTGATCAGTTCCTGCAGTACACGTTCGCAGCTATCAAATCCATCGGCTTCGGATATTCAACCCACAGCGGCGCCAGCACCGGCGGTAACAGCGGCTTCAGACATCGGGGCGACAGCGACCCCAGAATCGGCGCCGCCTACGGCGACGACAGCGGCGCACGCCGCACCAGTGGCAGAGGTGTCCGGAACGCAACTGCCAGCAACTCGCCTGGCAACCGAAGAGGCGCACGCGCTCCAATCCAGCCCGGTGTTGCCATTCTATGGCATTCAATACGTTCCGCTGGCCGAACTGCCGCAGGTGCGCGCCCTTGGCTTCGACGTGGTCCTCACCGATTTCGATTACGACGCGGACCCGGCCACATGGTTAACGTACCTCGACACGGCCCGGGCATTGAAGATGCGGGTGATCCCCTGGCTCTGGCCCGAGGGCTGGACGCTGGACCGCCGAACGGGCGTCTGGACTATTGACGCCACTGCCCGGCGGTTCCTCGAAACCGTCGCCGGGCATCCGGCAACCTTTGCCGTCTACGGGTTGCACGAACCCTACTGGAACGAGTGCGACACCTGCGGCTACACGACGGCCGAACAGCAGGCTCTCTACCGGGCGATTAAAGAGATAGCGCCCGTGCCGATTTACTCCGAGATCAATGGCTTTGCCTTCTGGGCCAGGGCCAGCCGCGCAAAAACTATCGCGCCGGAGGTCTGCGACTATTGTCAGACAGCGTTCTACCCCTTTCGCAGCGATGGGAGCTACCAACGCGATGAACTGATCGCGCATATCGAGCGTGAGATCGCCACGTTGCAGCGCTATGCCCCTGAATCGCACCTGATCTGGACCATGCCAGCGATGGCGCACCGGGGCGATAGTCTCCGCATGCCCACGAGCGAGGAAATGTGGGATTACGCCAGCCTGGTGTATGGACGGCCAGAAATAAGCGGCGCCTGGTGGTACATGTGGCGTTGGGACAATGACCTCTATCCAACGTATCTTGCGGTCCATCCTGAGTTGCACGCGACGGTGCGCAAGATCGCCGACGTCATTGTTGCGCCGCGCCGTCGCCAGGCGGCAGAAGCTGGATCGCAGATGATCTTCATGCCGATCATTTCCAGGCGCTACGGTCCATCATTCTGACAAAACCGGACACAGCACTCAGAAAGACGGAGAACCTGCATGCGAGCGCTCCAGATCGCCGGGAACTCGACTTATGGTGGCGGTGACTATCTGTTACTTCGCTGGTGCCGCTACCTGCTGGACCACGGTTGGGAGGTGGATGTCCTGGCAACCGATCCGGTCGTTGTTGCCGAGTTGCAGCGTATTCCACGTCTACGGGTCATCACCTCGATCCTGATTCCGCGCGACATTGCTCCCGGCCCCCAGATTCGGGCTGCGGCGCAACTCTTCGCTCTGCTGCGCCGAGAACGGTACGCCGTCGTGCATACGTACACGGCAACCCCCGGGTTCCTTGGCCGGATCATTGCCCGGATGGTCGGCATACCGGTGATTCTGCACCACCAGGCGGGATGGGCCGTCAACGAATTCTCGTCGCTCTCCGAGCGTTTGTTCTTCACCCCCCTTGAATATCTGGCAACGCTCGCTTCGACCCGCACCATCTGTGTCAGTCATGCCGATGCGATTAATGCGCGCCGCTTTCACTGCGCGCCCCAATCGAAACTTGTCACAATCTGTAATGGGATCGACCCATCGCCGTTTGCCGGGACAAAACCTGCAATGTCGGGCGGCAGCCTGCGCCGTGAACTCGGCATTCCCGAGACGCACCTGGTGATCGGCAATACCGGACGCCTGGCTGCCCAGAAGGATAATGCCAGCCTTATCCGGGCCATGGCCTCGTTACGCTCGCTTCTGGGTCCACGGCCCTTCACGCTGCTTCTGGCAGGCGATGGTCCCGAACGGGACGCGCTCGAGCAACTCCGCGATGCGCTCGACCTGCGCGACCAGGTCCGCTTCCTGGGCTTTCGACGTGACATCCCCGCCATCCTGGAGGCCCTGGACATCTTTGTCAGCCCCTCCCTCTGGGAAGGTCTGTCCATTTCGATCCTTGAAGCTATGGCCGCCGCCCGCCCGATTGTGACCACCAGTATCCTCGCCAATGCCGAACTGATTGAGCACGAGGTCACCGGGTTACTGGCGCCTCCACGTGCGCCCGAGGCCCTTGCGACAATGATCGCACGCTTCGCCAACGAGCCTGAACTGGCGCTTCAGTGCGCTACCCAGGCTCGAAGCCGGGTAATGGAACGATACAGTCTTGACCGAATGCTCGCCGAGACCCTTGACCTGCAAGTCAGGCTGCTTCCGCCAAACTTGCGACGGCAGGTTTCAGGATCATTCGCGAAGGGGAACCTATGAATGCCGAGAATCTGGCCGAGTGGTTGCGCCGGCGTGGACACCGGATCATTGAGGGGGCCGGGAGTCTGTGGTACGACGCGGGGGCGCGGGTCTTCCAACCCGTCCCGTTCCATCGCGTCTTTGCGCCGCCTGAAGCCGAGTTGCGCCGCCTGATGCGCACGGCGGGCGCCCTGGGTCTGCGCTACTCGGCCCCGCCTGGCTTCCATACCGGTCTGCTGAGCTATCACGTCATCTTTGACGAGGGGCCATACACTATCGAGCGGATAGGCCCACGGACACGCAACAAAATCCGGCGCGGATTGCGTGAAAGTAAGGTGGTTCCGATCAGTCTTGATCAGCTTGCCGAGCAGGGATGGCGTTTGCAGGAGGACACTCTTGTCCGGCAGGGGCGTGCGGCAAGTATGGATCGGGCGGGCTGGGAAAGGCTTTGCCAGGCCGCCCGGGGCCTGCCCGGCTTCGAAGCCTGGGGCGCTTTCGTCGGGGAAGACCTGGCGGCGACGCTCCTGCTGACGCGCGTGGATGACACCTTTCTGATCCTGACGGCGCAGAGCCATCGCGATTACCTGGATCAGTATGTGAATAACGCGCTCTGCTTCACCGTGAGCGTGGAACTGTGGGGGCGCCCGGGGGTGCGGGCCATCTTCTACAGCACACACTCACTCGATGCGCCGCCGAGCGTGGACGAGTTTAAGTTCCTGATGGGCTATCGGGCCAGGCCGGTGCGCCAGCGGGTCTGTTTTCATCCCCTGGCTGCGCCGCTCTTCAACCCGCTGAGCCACGCTGCGGTTCGGTGGATGCTGCGTGCCGGGATGGACCGTCCGGCATTGCGCAAGGCCGAAGGTCTGCTGCGCTTTTACCTGGAGGGCCGGCAACCAACCCAGCGTCAGCAACCGCCGGCGATGCTATCGCGAGAGGTGTTCGATGGGCAAGCGCCTGTTTGATGTGCTGTGCGCCGGTCTTGGACTGGCCCTGACGTGGCCCCTGATCCTGGCGGGGGCAATTGCGGTCCGCCTGAGCTCACCCGGTCCGATCTTCTACCGGGCGCGTCGCGCAGGGCGCAATGGCGTTCCCTTCACGATGTACAAGCTGCGCACCATGCGTGTGGGCCTCGACCACCCGAACCGGCGGGTCACGGAAGCGAACGACGATCGGATTACCCCTGCCGGACGGTGGCTGCGCAGGTTGCGGATCGACGAGTTACCGCAACTCTGGAACGTGTTGCGGGGCGACATGTCAATCATCGGGCCACGCCCCGAAGATTACGAGATCGTCCAGCGGCACTACACCCCCGAACAGCGACGAACACTGAGCGTGCGACCCGGTCTCGCCGCCCCGTCGGATGTTCGCTGGTATCCCGACTTTACGTACCACGACCCGCCGCCGCCCGGGGTGCCATTGCAAGAGTATTACATCGCGCGGCACCTGCCCGCCCGGCTGGCGTGGGATCTGCGCTACATCGAGCGCCAGTCGCTTCTCCTTGATCTGCAGATCATCGCCCAGGTTCTCTTTTGCATCCTGGTGTACTCCTGGGCGCCGCCGCCCCGGCGACCCGTCACCGCAGACCTGCTGACAAGTGAATGAGGCCGTGATCAGGAGGAACAGCGTGTTCGTCACCATTCATCAACCGGAACACCTTCCCTGGCTTGGCTTCTTTGACAAACTGCGACAGGCCGAACTGTTCGTACTTCTCGACACCTGTCAGTTTGCCAAAGATGATTTCCAGAACCGGAACCGGATCAAGACTGCGAACGGTCCAACCTGGCTCACCGTACCGGTCTACAAAACCGGCCGGTCGGATCAGACGATTAACGAGGTGGAAATCTGCAACGATCGGAACTGGCGCCAGCGCTGCTGGTCGTTGATGCGCCAGAGCTACGGACGTGCGCCGTATTTCAACGATCACGCCTCGTTCTTCGCTGACCTGTACCGGCGTGACTGGCGCTCGCTGGTTGAATTGAATATCGCCATTATTACCTACCTGGCCGAACAGTTTGGGCTCGGTGGGCGATTTGTCCGCGCCTCCGAACTAGGAATCGATGAACGCGGACCAACTACCGTCAATCTTGCGATCTGCCGGGCAGTAGGCGCATCGGCCTACCTTTCGGGTCGGGCCGGTCGAACCTACCTCGATGAGGAACGCTTTGCCGAGCACGGCATCAGGGTGGTCTATCAGGATTTTCAGCACCCTGTTTACCCCCAACTATGGGGGGACTTCATACCGGCAATGTCCGCAGTCGATCTCTTGTTTAACTGTGGACCAACCAGTCGCGCCATTCTCGATGGCGCCAGTCTGCCAGCCGGGCAGCCCGTAGAAGCGCCTGTGTACGGTCCACTGGCATAAGTTAGTTGAGGGGGGAATGCATGTCGAAGCGTGTGCTTGTCATCGCCGCTCACCCGGACGATGAGACCTACGGGGTGGGTGGGACAATTGCTCGCCATGTTCGCCGAGGTGATCGCGTGACGGTGCTGATCATGACCGATGGAGTAACCGCACGCCATACCGTCACTAGTCTGCAAGAAACGGCGGCGCTCAACGCCTGCGCCGTCCTGGGGGTGGAGGATGTGCGATTCGCGCGCCTACCTGATCAGCGTCTGGATGCACTCCCGCTACTCGAATTGATCCGTCCCATAACCGCGGCCATCACCGATACCGGGGCCCAGATCGTCTACACGCACCATCGGGGGGATGCCAACCAGGATCACCGGACGATCTTCGCAGCGACGATGGTGGCCATCCGTCCCTTTGGCGCCTGCCCCGTTGAGCAGGCCTACAGCTACGAAGTGGCGTCCTCCACAGAGTGGGGCGCGCCATTCGCCGAGACGGCGTTTCAGCCGACCTGTTTCGTTGATATCAGTTCAACGCTTGAAACCAAACTGCGAGCGGTTGCGGCCTATACCGAAACGCACGAGAGCGAAGTCAAACCCTTTCCTCACCCCCGCTCGCCCGAGGCAACGCGGATTTACGCGCAGCAGCGCGGGGTAAGCGTGGGTATGCTCGCAGCAGAAGCCTTCGTAACGATCCGTCAACTGATGAAGGAGGACTAAGATGAGCGTTTCGGTACGCAAAGCGCGGCCGGTTCGTGAGCGTTTCCTGCCATTCGCGCTCCCCCAGATCGGTGATGACGAGATCGCGGAGGTGGTCGACTCGCTGCGTTCAGGCTGGATCACCACCGGTCCTAAGGTGAAACGCTTTGAAGCCGATCTCGCGGCGTATGTCGGCAGTGCTCACGCCATCGCGGTGAGTTCATGCACCGCCGGGTTGCACATCGCTCTCACCGCGCTCGGCATTGGGCCAGGCGACGAAGTGATCGTGCCGACCCTCACCTTCTGCGCGACGGCCAATGTCGTGGTGCATCTCGGCGCGCGTCCGGTTCTGGTCGATGTTGGCGCCGACGGGAACGTGACTCCCGAAGCGATCAGGGCAGCTATCACACCGCGCACCAGAGCGATCGTTCCAGTACATTTCGCCGGCCAGGCGTGTGATCTGCGGGCCATCTACGAGGTGGCACTCCAGCACGGGCTGGCTGTGGTTGAAGACGCCGCCCACGCCATCGGCAGCACCTATCACGGCCAGCGGATTGGCGCCGACACCCTGGCGCCAGGCGAACTCAGGCGGGTCACGGTCTTCTCGTTCTATGCGACCAAGAATATGACCACCGGCGAAGGGGGGATGATCACCACCGCCGACATGGACCTCGCCGAGCGCATGCGGCTGCTGAGCCTGCACGGCATGAGCCGGGACGCCTGGAAGCGCTACAGTAGCGCCGGATCGTGGTACTACGAGGTCGTCGCCGCCGGCTACAAAGACAATATGACCGACCTCCAGGCCGCCCTTGGGATCCATCAACTCCGCCGGCTCGACGCGTTCATTGCAACCCGCCAGCACTATGCCGCCATCTATGACGCGGCGCTCAGCAGTGTGCCCGGCATCCGCACTCTGGCCCGCCACCAGGATCGGAACCACGTCTATCACCTGTACGTGATCCAGGTTGATCCAACCGTGACCGGCATCGAACGCGGCGCCTTCATAGATGCGTTGCGCGCGCGCCAGATTGGCACCAGCGTTCATTTCATCCCGGTGCATATGCATCCCTTTTACGCCCACCACTACCACTATCAACGCGGCGATTTGCCCATGGCCGAGGCCATCTACGACCAGAGCGTATCGTTGCCGCTCTATCCCCTCATGTCCGAGAATGATCTCGAGGACGTTATCGCGGCCATTATTGACGTCGTTCAGGGATGAGCCGAAACCGAGGTTGCCCGTGATCCTGACGAAGCCAGCCTATGCGGAACGTGAGCGGAGTCGTAATGATCACCCCTACAGCTTACGAAAACGAGGGAGTCCTCGCGATAACGGCATGATCGTGGCGCCACCCGTGACCAGTGCCATCGTGAGGACTCGCCACAATGATAACACGCTTTCGGACGGATCATGATCCGTTGCCCGGCCAGCGTGGTGGGTAAGGAATACACGCTGGTGATAGCTAGTGCAAAGGAGCCTTACCGTGGACGGTTTGTTGTTCGACCTGCGCCGCTGGCGCCCTGAGGTCACCGTTCGGGTCATTGCCGACACACTTATGGTCAGCGCCGCCTTTACGCTGGCCTTGATCCTGGAGTTCGAGTGGTTCGTGTTTATGAGCCCGAGTCCCGTAGGGAAACTGCTAACGGACACGTTCATTCAGGCATGGACTCTGGGCTTACCGCTCTTGCTTCTGATCTGCCTGCCAACCTTCCATCTGTCAGGCTTTTATACACGGAACCGGGCCTATGCGAGTCGTTACAAGGTCCTGATTATTGCTCAGGCCGTAAGCATCGGTTACCTGATCTTCGGCTTTGTGTCATACCTGTTCCCCCAGGTCGTGCCTGTACCACGCCTGGCCCTGATCAGCGCCTGGCTCATGACCACAGTGATGCTCATCGGCGCCCGGCTCTGGTCATACATCTGGGAACTGGTCCTCCCTTCGCGCGCGTCCAGTTCTGTCACCACAACCAGCGCGCAATCCGTAAGGGGCGAATCGTCCCAACGGATCCTGGTGATCGGTGGAGCGGGCTATATTGGGTCAGCCCTGCTGCCCATGCTCATCGAGCGCGGATATCGCGTTCGTTTGCTCGACCTGTTGCTCTTCGGCACCGAACCGATCAAAGACGTACTCAACCATCCGAACCTGGAAATCATCCGGGCGGATTTTCGCAATGTAGACGAGGCGGTACGCGCGATGCGCGACGTCGATGCAGTGATCCACCTGGGCGCCATCGTCGGTGATCCCGCCTGTACGGTGCACGAGGAACTCACCATCGAAGTCAATCTGATGGCCACCCGGATGCTGGCCGAGGTCGCCAAAGGCTCAGGGGTTGAACGATTCATCTTCGCCAGCACCTGCTCGGTGTATGGCGCCAGCGATGAGGTGCTTCACGAGCGATCAGCCCTTAACCCGGTTTCCCTGTACGCCCGCAGCAAGATCGCCTCGGAGCGGGTGCTGCTCCAACTGGCCAGCGAGCGTTTCGCACCGGTCATCTTACGTTTTGGCACTGTCTACGGCTTTTCGGGTCGCACGCGTTTCGATCTGGTCGTAAACCTGTTGACTGCCAAGGCGCTGACCGAGGGCAAGATCACCGTTTTTGGCGGGGATCAATGGCGGCCTTTCGTCCACGTCGCTGATGCCGCTCTCGCCGTCGTACATTCCCTGGAGGCCCCGCTGGCCGTGGTTCGCAGCGAAATCTTTAACGTCGGCTCAAACGAGCAGAACTACACCATCCGCCAGATCGGTGAACTCATCCATCGAATGGTGCCATCTGCCGAACTGGTCGAACTGGGCAACGATGGCGATCGACGGAACTACCGCGTCAACTTCGACAAAATCCGGCGGATGCTGGGTTATGCTCCCCGCTGGACCGTTGAAGACGGTGTACGCCAGGTACTCGACGCCTTCGCGCGCGGTGAGATCGAAGACTACCGTGATGCCCGCTACTGCAATGCGAAGTCGATAACCCACATTGTGCGCCTCCGCTCCATCGAACCAAATAACGGCTGGGTCAACCGATTGATCGATCCTGGCGCTCAACCGGCCAATCCAGGGGCTTCCGTCGCGTTGGGTAAAGACGTCCAGACCACGGTAGCCAGCGCAGTAGCTCCATAGCGATCGTCTTGCGCCTGCCGATTGCAGGAGCACGAGGTATGCCGGAGCCGTCCGTGCAGGCTGTACGGACGGCTCCGGTGTGGGCATCCCCGGATTACAAGGTGTTTTCTTGGGAGAGCCCGGCACTCCCAAACTTTCCTTTCCGGCAGGGGCGTGGGGAAACCTGCTTTCCCCACCTTCCTCCAGCCGGCAGTCAATCGTATCGTTTCTTGCGAAAGCTCACCGGGGCGCCATGCGCAGCGCGCCATCCAGGCGGATCGCCTCGCCGTTGAGCATAGGGTTCTCGATGATGTGCTCGACCAGGGCAGCGTACTCCTCGGGGCGGCCCAGGCGCGCGGGGAAGGGCGCCTGCTGGCCCAGGGAGACGCGGGCGGCTTCGGGCAGGCCGGCCATCATCGCGGTGTCGAAGAGACCCGGAGCGATGGTCATCACCCGGACGCCAATGCGCGCCAGTTCGCGGGCCGCGGGCAGGGTAAGCGCCGCGACACCGCCTTTGGAGGCGGCGTAGGCGGCCTGGCCAATCTGCCCGTCGAAGGCGGCGATGGACGCGGTGTTGACGATCACGCCGCGTTCCCCCTCGTGGTTCGGCTGGTTGCGCGCCATCGCCTCAGCGGCGTGCATCAGCATGGTGAAGGTCCCGACCAGATTGATCTCCACCGTGCGCCGGAAACGGTGCAGGTCGTGGCGACCCTCTTTGCCCAGGATGCGCTCGGCCAGGGCGATACCGGCGCAGTTGACCAGAATGTGCAGGCCATCGCCGTGCTCCACCGCGGCCGCCACCGCCGCCGCGCAGGCGGCCTCGTCGGTCACGTCGGTGTGCACGAAGCGACCGTCGGCCATATCGGCGATCACCTGGTGGCCCAGGTCGGGGTTGAGGTCAGCGACCGTCACGCGGGCGCCAAGGGCCGCCAGCCGCCGCGCCGTGGCCGCGCCTAACCCCGAAGCTCCGCCGGTAACCAGGGCGCTCGTTCCGCGAATGTCCATTGTCGGGCTCCTCTTGTGTGATCAGGCGGTTTTGGGGATATTGTACACCGCCGTTAAGGGGAGGCGTGGGGAAGCCCGGGTTCCCCACCCTCCTCCGATCGAGCAAGGCACAAACGTTCCTGGGAGGGCGCAGCCCTTCCGGACCCCCCACCGTCGAAGAACGTGCCCGAGGCGCCACTTAGCGGGCCACGGCCCACTCGAAATGCATCCCATCGGCGGCGCCTTTGCCGTCGAAGTTCCAGTGGCCGCCCCAGTAGAAGCCGTGGGCATTGGCCAGCGGCACCAGTTCGCGCACCGATCCCGGTTGCCCCACCAGGGCCGGAACGCGCAGCATGCCGTTCCAGGCAGCGTTGATGTCGAAAGCGGTGCCGTAGGCGTGGTTGCTCAGGATGGTGGGCCGGAGGCGAATGGTGCGCGGCACCCAGGCGCCGTCGAAGGTTTTCAGCAGGTGCAGCAAACCGGCAGCCTCCCAGGCGGCGAAGAGCCGGCGCAGTTGTTCGGCGGCGATGCGGTGGAAGAGCAGCCGCCCGCCGTTGCCGCCGGGCACGCGGGCAAGCTGGGGGATGAAGACCTCAACGAGGTGCTGGCGATCCCAGCCGTTGGTGATGCGAATGAAATCACCGCTGGCGCGGACCCACTCGATCCGGCCGAGGACGCGCTCGCGGGCGCCGCCGTGATCGGTGAGGATCGAAAAATCCGGGCGCGGCGGCCAGGAGGGGTCGCCAGCCCGGGGCGGGCCGGCCTGGGCGGGTGGCTGCGACGGGGGCAGAGGGTTGGGCGGCGTGGCGGGCAGGGGCGGTGGCGCAGCCGGCTTCGGCTTCCAGGCCTGCACCTGGGGCGGTCTGGGCAACTCGCTCATGCGCCGGATTACCCCGTCGGGGCCGGCGTAGAGCGTATCATAGGCCCAGACCTGCACCTGGTAGCGAACACCGGCGTGGCTGGTTTCATAAATGCCGGTAAGCGGCGCGCCGAGCTTCCACTCGAGCGCGCGCTGATGGAAGGGCGAAGCCGGGTCGTAGGGCGCGCCGGCCACCTTGTAGGTCTCGCGCCAGATAGGCTCGTAGGCGGGATCGCGCGGATCGGTGGCGCTCAGGTAGCGGCAGCCGGCCGGCTCGCTGACCGGGGTGTAAAGAGTTTCCCCGGCGAAGACCTGCACGGCATACGCCCCGTCGGCGGTATGATAATTGCCGCTGAGGGGCGGGCCGAACCCGGCAGTCAGCGCCACCTGATGAAAGCGCCAGTCGGGCCGCAGGGTCTCGACGCCGATCACCGGACCACGGGCCTTGCTCGCCTGGAGCGTCACGCGATAGCTTGCCTCAAGCAGCCGGCGAGCCAGGCCACTGGCGGGGATCCGGGGCCGCTGCGGGTCAAACAGGGCGCTCAGGTGCTGCACAGCGGCGTAGTCGGTCCCTTCGTTGAAGAGCGTGTCGCGGGCAAAGGGCTGAAAGTTGAAGCGCCGGCCGTCCACGACCAGCGGGACCGGCTCGTTGCGACCGACCGGCGCGCCGAGGTTGTAGCGGGCCGCGTGCAACGCAAAGGCCTGGCTTAGCTTGAGCGCGCCGCCCCGTGGCCGGTACGTTTCGCCGAGGAGAAAGACAAAGAGTTCCTGTTCCGGGCTAGATCCGCCGCCAAGGGTCAACCACTCCTCGGCCACAGCGGGGGCCGGCGGCAGGTAGGGAACGACGCGCCGGTTGCCCGCCGGCGTTGGCGCGAGGGTGATCAGCGCCCGCTGCCCAAGACCATGGCGGGCCAGCAGTGTGTGCAACAGGATGTGCAGCGACTCGATCTGCGGCTCATTGGGACCATCGGGATGCGGTTCAATGCAGATGCTCAGGGCGATGCGGTCGAGCCGGCGGCGCCGCCCGGCGTGGATGGCCATTCCCAGGGCCGATCCGGCGCGCGTGTCAGCGACGAACTGGAACACGCGCCCGGAACGGTCAAGGGCGTAATTGGGCAGCATGGTCCGGCCAGCGCGAGTGGCGGCAAAGACCCGCCGACTCACGACGACGGCAATCAGTTCGATGCTACGTCCCGCGCGCGATACGCCTCTGTGCTCAGGATGACCAATTGTCTCGATTACGTTCACGGTGAGGCTCATGCCTGGCTCCATAGCTGCTGGTTGGGTAATGAAATGCCTTGAAGAAGAGCCTGGAAGGCGGTCCTGGGTTTACCACGTATCGTAGCATAAACGGCGAACCGGAGCATCGCCAGGAGGCGCGCAACCCCGCCACCCCGCTCCAAATTGACAGACCCGCCTCGCGGGTGTATACTCGCGGAAACCGATTTCCGCCCCTGGCGACGCCTGGGCCGTCGCCCACGGGCGCAACGGTTGCCGCCGAACTTTCCCCGGCATCCCGCGGCAGCGGCGCGTCAAGGCATTGGCAGCAAGAAACGCCCGACGCAGGGCCAGCCCGACGATGGGTACCTACGATGCCTACCATTGACGATATTGCGCGTCTGGCGCAGGTCGCGCCGAGCACGCTCTCAAAGGTGCTCAACCACCGCCCCCACGTCAGCCGTGAGACGCGGGCGCGGGTTGAGCAGGTGATCGCGGCGACGGGGTTCGTTCCCAGCCAGCGCGCCCGTCGGCTCATCGCGGGCCGTTCCTTCATCCTGGGCCTGCTCATCCCCTACACCTCCGACCAGCTCTTCACCGATCCCCATCTGCTCGAGATCATGCGCGGCATCGAGGCCGAAGCCAACGAACGCGAGTACAATCTGCTGCTCTCCACGGCGCGCACGAGCCTCGACGCGGCCAGCGCCCTGGTGCGGCTGCTGCGAAGCGACGTGATTGACGGCGCGATCGTCGTCGAGACCCACGATGTGCGGCCCTTCGCCGAGACTTTGCAGCAGCGCCCCGCACCCTGGGTGGTGATTGGCTACGCCCCGCCCGGCATGGTTCCGTCGGTTCACGCCGATGACTTCGGGGGCGCGCTGGCGGCCACGCGCCATCTGCTCGATCTGGGCCACCGGCGCCTGGGGGTGATCAGTAGCCTGCCGCGCCCCTTCGCCCTTGATGAACGGCTGCGCGGCATCAATGCCGCCCTGGCCGAAGCAGGTTTGCGCCTGGACGAACACCTGGTCGCCACGGGCGATTTCTCGCCCGCCAGTGGTGAACGGGCCGCCCATTGCTTGCTTGACCAGCCCGATCCGCCGACAGCGATCTTCGCCTTGAACGACCGCATGGCCGCCGGCGCCCTGCGCGCCGCCGCGAGCCGCGGTCTGCGGATCCCGGAGGATCTCTCGGTGGTGGGCTTCGACGACATCGCCCTTGCCAGCCTGCTTCTTCCGCCCCTCACCACCGTGCGTCAGTCCGGGTACCGCCTGGGGCGGACCGCGGCGAGCATCTTCTTTCAATGTCTTGATGGCCAGGCCCCCGAGACGCCGGCAATCATTCCCACCGAACTGGTGGCCCGCGGGAGCAGCGGGCCGGCGCCCCCGCGGAGATGCGCGGAGCGCGGGTTTCCCCGCGCCCCTTGAGCCGGTTGGAGCGGGATGGGGAAACCCGGTTTCCCCATCCCACCTGCCCGATAGGAGGATCTGGAAGAGCTTCACCACTCGATGGCGAGTGGTGTGCCGTGAGGCGAGATAGTGAAAGGACACGACCCATGGACCGCAGACTCCCCTGGATGATCAGCCTGCTGGCGGTGCTGAGCCTGGTACTGGCCGCCTGCGGCGGCGCGCCGGTCGCGCAGCCGACCACGGCCCCGGCGGAGCCGGCCACCGCGGCGCCAGCGCCCACCGCTGCGCCCACCGCCGCGCCCACCGCTGCGGCTACCACCGCGCCCACCGCGGCCGCCCCGGCGGGTGAGCAGATCACCCTGCGCTGGCGCACCCGCCCCGACAACCAGGCCGAAATTAACGTCTACCAGACCATCTCCAACGACCTCGACGCCGAGTTCGACAACATCACCCTGGTGTACGAACCGGGCGGCTCGGAGACGGCTTCGTACCAGGACGTGCTCAAGACCGAACTCTCCGCCGGCACCGCCCCCGACGTCTTCTGGATCCCCGGCACCGACATCGCCGACTTTGCCACGCGCGGCCTCATTCTCAACCTGCGCGACCTGGCCGACGCCGACAGTGGCTACAAGGACGAGGATTTCTACCCCGGCCCGATGTTCCACCTGACCTTCAATCCCGAAACCGGCAAGACCGGTGAGACGCTCTGGGGTCTGCCCCGCGACGTTTCGACCTTCGTGCTCTACCTTAACCTGGACCTGCTGGAGCAGGCCGGCGCGCCCGATCCGCGCGAACTGGCCCGCGAAGGCAAGTGGGACTGGGACGCCTTCGTGGAGACGGCGGTGGCGGTAAACAATCTGGGCGGCGATGTCAAGGGTTTTGGCATGAACGCCTGGGGGGCCAACCCCGGTCTGTTCATCAACTCAGCGGGCGGCAGCTTCTTCAATGAGGACCGCACCGCCTGCGCCCTGGATACTGACGAGGCGGTCGAAGGCGTGGCCTTCGCCTCCCGGCTGTACAACGAACTGAAGGTCGCCGTGCCCTACGGCGAGGACTCGGAGCCGCCCTTCCTGGCCGGTAACGTGGGGATGTTCCTGAATGGCCGCTGGGCCACGCCGGGCATGCGCTCGGGGGCCCGGTTCAACTGGGACGTGGTAGAGGTGCCCACCGGCCCCGACGCCGCCCGGAGCTGGCTGTTCTGGGGCGCCTACGTGGTCAATGCCAACACCAAGCACCCGAAGGAGTCCTGGGAACTGATCCGCGCCCTGACCCGCGCCGACGTGCAGGGCAAGATCTCCGAACTGGGCGCCAATATCCCCTCGCGGGTCTCCGACGAGGCCATTGAGGCCTTTCTGAGCTTTACCCCGCCAGAGAACAACCAGGCCTTCATCAACCTGTTGAAGAACGATCCGGCGGTGGAAGGGCCGCTGTGGGCCGGCTCGTGGCCCGAGTTCGACAAGGCGATGGGTGACAAGATCACCGCCGTGTTGAACGGGGACCTGTCGATCGAGGAGTACCGAGCCACCGTCTGCGAGGAAGCGAACCTGGCCTTCAAGTAGCGGGCGCGGCAATGGGGGCGGGGAGGCGTCTGCCTCCCCGCCGCTCAGGGAGGCAGCGATGGCGACGACCACGGCGCAAAGGCCCGTACCGGCGGAACGGGCCACGCTGATCGCCCGGCTGGGCGCGGGCTGGCATGCCGCGCTGGCCGCGGGGCTGGCGCTGGCCGCCTGGAACATGAGCCAGGCTACCTGGGCGCAACGCGATGGCCTGCGACTGCCGGCGGCGGCCCTGATCGGGCTGGGCGCGTTGAGCAGCCTGCTGGCGGCAGGGCTGTTGCTCCGACGCGACCGGCGGGGGCGGCTGCTCGGCCTGGCGCTGAACTACCTGCTGGCCGTGGGCTGCCTGCTGAGCTTGCTGGGAACGCTGGGCCTGTACACCGGCCTCGATGAGGTTGCGAATCGTTTCTATCCGCGCGCCTGGATGCTGGCCGGGGTGCTGGCGGGCTTTCTGATTGCCGGCTTTGGGGACCGCTTCGCCCACGCGCCCCGGGTGCAGGCCGCCTACCACCGCGTCGGGCGCTGGGTGATGCTTGGCAGTGTGGCGGCGCTGCTGCTGGCGATGGGGGCGCTGCAGGGCCTGCTCACGCTGCTCCTGGGCCTGCGCCAGCCCACGGCCCTGCTCCTGCTGGCCGGCGCCGCGCTCTTCGGAACGGCTTTCTGGCTGCTCTGGCGGCCCCGGACGGCCCGGGCCTTCGGTGCCGGCGAACGCGACGCGGTGGCGATCAGTGGCTACCTGTTCATCGCTCCCAACCTGCTTGGCTTCCTGCTGTTCTTCGCCGGGCCGCTGCTCTTCTCGCTCTACCTGAGTTTCACCAACTCCGACGGCTTTCGGGCCGAGTTCGTGGGGCCGCGCAATTACGCGACAATCTTCAGTCTGGAGGTGGTCACGCTTGAGAGCAGCGGCCAGCGCGCCAGCGAGGTCCTGAGTCCTGGCTTTGTCGAATTGAACCGGATCGGCAACGTGATCATCGGCGCCCGTGACCGCCTGTTCTGGATCGCGCTCTGGAACACGGTGGTGTACTGCTTCTGGGTAACCATTCTGTCGGTGGTTCCCGCGTTGCTGATCGCCACCATTCTCAACAGCAAGATCCCGGGGATGACCTTCTTTCGGGCGATTTACTTCATTCCCAGCATTGCCGGCGTGGTCGGCGTGGCGGTGATCTGGAAGTGGCTCTACAACTCAAACATCGGTTTTCTCAACTACGGCATCAACCAGGTCCTCGGCTTTCTCAACCTGTTGCCGGGCGTGGAGCTTGGGCCGGTGAACATCCCCTGGCTGGCCAGCCAGCAGACTGCCCTGGCCTCGATTATCATTATGGCCGCCTGGCAACTGCTGGGCTTCAACACGATCCTCTTTCTGGCCGGGCTGCAGGGCATTCCCAACGACGTCTACCAAGCCGCGACGATTGACGGGGCCAGCAC
>JAOACN010000637.1 GCA_026417815.1 Chloroflexaceae bacterium
TCACACCGGCGGCGCGCGGCGTAGCCGCCAGGCTGTCTGGTATGATACTATGTACGCGCCGGGAGGTTCGGAAGGGCCGCAGGTCGCTCCGAACAACGGCTTCCCGTACTGTATCTCCGTGACCCGAGACCACTGCGTAAGAAAGGAGCGTTCGATGCTGAACCTCGCTCTGCTGCTGGAGCAAAGCGCGCGCCAGGACCCCGGCAAGCTCGCGGTGATCCTGGACGATTACAAGCTGCGCTACGCGGAGGTGAACGGGGCCGCCAACAAGGTGGCCAATGCCCTGGTGAAGCTGGGCGTCCAACGGGGCGACAAGGTCGCCCTGATGATGCCGAACACGCCCCATTTCCCCATCTGTTACTATGGCATCCTCAAGGCCGGCGCCACGGTGGTGCCCCTGAACGTGCTCTTCAAACAGAATGAAGTGCAGTACCACCTTGAGGACAGCGACTCGGTGGCGCTGATCACCTGGGAGGGCTTTTTGCCCGAGGCCGGCCCGGGCTTCCGCAGAACCGAGACCTGCCACCATCTGATCGTGGTGCAGGCCCCGGGCAGCAGCGAGGCCCTGCCCGAAGGGGCGATCAGCTTCAACCAGATCATGGCCGAGCACGCGCCAGTCTTCGACACGGTGCAAACCCGCTCCGACGACACCGCGGTGATCCTCTACACCTCGGGCACCACCGGCCGGCCCAAGGGCGCCGAACTGTCGCACTTCAACATGTTCTTCAACGCCATGATCTGCGCCGAGAAGCTACTCGGCGTGGTTAAAGAAGACGTGTTTCTGGCGACGCTGCCGCTCTTCCACTCCTTCGGGCAGACCTGTGTGATGAACGTGAGCCTGTTCCTCGGAGCAACGATGACCATGCTGCCGCGCTTCGAGCCGGTCAAGGCCGCCGAGATCATCCAGCGCGACCGGGTGACGGTCTTCGCTGGAGTGCCCACGATGTACTTCTACCTGCTGCACCACCCCGAGGCGGCGCAGTTCGATATGTCGTCGCTGCGGCGCTGCGTGTCGGGCGGGTCGGCGATGCCGGTGGAGGTGCTGCACGCCTTCAATCAGAAGTACAACGTGACCATCCTGGAGGGCTACGGTCTCTCCGAAACCTCGCCCGTGGCCTCGTTCAACCACCTCGACCGGCCCACCAAACCCGGCAGCATCGGCACCCCCATCTGGGGCGTGCAGATGGCGGTGGTCAACCCGGAGGGCCAGCCCGTGCCGACCGGCGAACTGGGCGAGATCGTCATCCGCGGCCACAACGTGATGAAGGGCTACTACAAGCGCCCCGAGGCCACCGCTGAGTCCATCCGCAACGGCTGGTTCCACACCGGCGACCTGGCGCGCCAGGACGAGGACGGTTACTTCTACATCGTTGACCGGGTGAAGGATATGATCATCCGCGGCGGCTTCAATGTCTACCCGCGCGAGATCGAAGAGGTGCTCTACGCCCATCCGGCGGTGGCCGAGGCGGCGGTGATTGGCGTGCCCGACCCGGCCCTGGGCGAGGAGATCAAGGCGGTGGTGGCCTTCAAGCCCGGCCACAGCGCCACCGAACAGGAACTGATTGACTACTGCAAGGAGCGCCTGGCCGCCTACAAGTACCCCCGCAGCGTCGAGATCCGCGAGAGCCTGCCCAAGACTGCCACCGGCAAGATCCTCAAGCGCGAGTTGAAGGCGTGAGGTTCTTAGGAGGGGTTCGGAGAGGGCGTTGCCCTCCCCGCTTCACCCGGTGGGGGTTGCGGGGCCTGCGGCCCCCGCAGCATCTCGCTATGCGGTTGTCGGAGGGGCTTCGCCCCTCCGATCCTCCTACGAACCGACCGTGAGGGTGGTCAATTCGACGGGCGCGCCGGTTTCCGTGGGGAGCGGCGCGCCCGTTGCGGCGTCGTAGAGGCCCACGAGCAGCCGGTAGGGGCCGGGGGGCAGGCCCGGCAGGGGCATGTCGGCCCGGTCAATCACCAGTTCGCCGGGTTGCCAGCGGCTGGTTGGATAATCCTCGTAGCGCAGGGGCAGGTCGCGCTGGGCCACCCGCCGCCCACCCGCGTCGTAGACGTGAACGAAGAGGGTGTAATCGCGGTCGAGGGGGGCCAGGGCGCGCCAGTAGAGGTTGATCTGCACGGCGGCGTCCACGGGCGCGTTGCGCGCAGCGGCCCCCTCCAGGGGCGTGATGCGGCTGCGCGGTTCGCCGGGGGCCAGTTCGTAGCCCAGCAGATCAATCAGGCCACCGAAGCGGGCGGGCCGCCGCGTGAAGGGGATCATCTCGACGTGCTCCCCCAGATCGAGCAGCGCGCCCCCCGGCCCCGGTTGCAGACCCAGCGAGCGATCGGGCAACTCCAGGATGGCCGGGGTGCCCTGTACCAGGCGCTCGTAGGCCGGGCGATCGGCCAGGTCGTAGCGTTCGCTGTTCACCAGCAGGTAGCGGTAGCCCCGGGCGCGGTACCAGTCGAGCGGATGGGCCCCCAGCCAGCGTACCGGCGTCACCGCCGGGTCGCCGGCCCACTGCACAGGGTTGGCCTCGACGGCCGCGAGCATGCCCCGCGGTTGGGCGCGCAACGCCTCGGCCGCGGCCACCAGGGTGTGGGGTTTGCTCCAGTAGTTCAGCAGCCAGCGGGTTTCGAGCAGGTGCGGGGCGAGAAGCAGCGCCCCCAGGGCGACGGCGATGACCGCGCCGGCCCGCCGGCCCATCCGCTCCCGGTGCACCTCGGCGGTGGAGGGCGCCCCGTCGGGGCGGATGTCAATCACCTGCGGCCCGCTGACGCCCGCGCCGCGCGCCAGTAGCGCGCCCAGGGCCTCGGCCAGAGCGACGGTCGCCGCCGCCGCCAGCAGGAACAGCGGTGGAAACAGGGGCAGGGTATTGCGGTTGAAGTTGACCGCCTGGGTCAGCAGCAAGCCGCCCCCGGCCAGCACGGCCACACCCAGGATGGCCACTTGCCGCGGCGCGCGACGGGCCAGCAGCGGCAGACCGGCGAGGAGCAGCAGCGCCGCGGGCCAGGTCAGCCCGTCGCGCCAGAAGAAGGCCAGGTAGCCATCGAGGCGCCAGCGCCCGATGAAATCGCCGTGGCTGCCACTGGCGTAGTGCTGCGCGTTGATCAGCATGTCGCGCCGGAAGGCCGCGAAGTCGAGGATGGCGAAGGGCGTGGTCAGCAGAAAGACCAGCACGGCCAGCGCCCCCGCGGCCAGCAGGCGCGCCCCGTGAACGCTGGCGAGGCGCCAGACATCGCCCCGCTTCCCCTCGCGCCAGGCGGCAAGCACGTAGATCGCCGCTGCCACCCCCAGCACCAGACCGATCACCCCGGCGTTGTACTTCGTGCCCGCGGCGAGGCCCGTGGCCACCCCCGCCAGCAGGTAGGCGCGCCAGTGGCCGGTTGTCGCCACGCCCCAGGCCCCGAGCAACGCCAGCGTCACCCAGACGCCCGTGGGCACATCAGTGGTGATGAAGTGGCTATGCTCCACATGGTAGGCGCTCAGCGCCAGGGCCAGGGCCGCGAGCAACCCCGCGCGCCAGTTGAACATGCGCCGGCCCAGCAGGTAGAGCAGCGGAACAGTCAGCGCGCCGAGCACGGCCGTCAGCGCCCGCCCCCAGACGTACAACTCCGGCGCGGTGGTGTACAGATAGGTTTTGGCCGGCAGGTCACCAATTGAGGCATAGAGACCCCGGGCGACGCCCCAGGCGGCGTGGGCGCGCACCACCGCCGCGAGCATGTAGTAGTGCAGGGAAGGGTAGAGGAACTTGCCCGGATTGGCATCGCCCTCCTGGACCATGCGCACCGCCGGCTCGAGCACCGCCGGTTCGTCGGGGTGCTCGACATAGGGCAGGCCCCACCCCAGGGCCCAGCAGCGCAGCGCCAGCGCCAGGGCGAACAGCGCGGCCATGATCAGCGCCGTGGCGCGCCACTGGAGGAGGCGAGCACTCATCGGCGTGCGGGCTTGATCCGCTTGCCCTCGAGGCTGGCGTGCAGATCGAGGTAGCGCAGCCAGGCCCGCAGGGTCAGCGGGCCAAACTCATTGTGGGGGATGATCCAGTCCGGGGGCACGCCACGGGCCTCAAGCTGCCGTACCAGCACCACCGTCTCGCGGCGGGTGGCGGTGAAGGCCGCCCGCAGATCGAGGAGGCTCTGGCCGCGGGGCGGCGCGTACTCGTCCATCTCGTCCTGCACCGGCGGTTCGCCGAGGGCCGTGCGCAGGCGGCGCTGGCCCCAGCGTTCCAGACCAACGATATGGCGCAACTGGCGGCGGTTTTCGGGGCTATCGGCAGCCGCAGCAAAGCGGGCCTCAAGCTCCTTGCCGCTGGCCTCGAGCCTGCCGGCGAAGTAGGCGTAGTCGCGCTTGCGGGCCGGGCGTTCCAGGAACAGGTTGCGAAGCGCGGGGAGCAAGGGATTAGCCATAATGGCGCCAGATACGTTTTCAGAAACGGCCACTCCGGGCTGCCGGGCGGGTTGCCGTACCTTCACCTCAACCCGGGCTTTCATCCTCGTCATCATCACTGCCGGGAAGGCGCGGCAGACGGGCCAGGGCCGTCCGGTAGCGGGCGGCGTCGTAGGCCTCTCCCCGCGCCATCACATCGAAGATCTCGCTTGCCACGGCGGTGGCGATCAGATTGATCGCTCCCTCGCGGCTGTACCCCATCCCCACCAGCCGTTCCAGGGTCCGGCGGGTTTCGGGAGGGTTGCCGGTGGTGAGTTGCTTCTCCACAAGCTGGAGCACAGCATCCCGCAGGGCGGGATTCGTCGAAGGTGGTTCGCCATACCCCTGTGGTGGCAGGATTGGTCGTCGCCGGGGACGCTGGCGTTTCAGGGCCATTGGCGCTTCTCCTGATCCTATCATTCTGCTACCATTGTACCGCATGCCTGGAGCAGCAGTGTCATACCTATGAACGTAAGGCTGATGCAAGGTCCCTGGCGCCAACCCCAAACTCCGCAACTGTTCACACTTCTCCTGGGAGCGAGGGCTTCCAGCCCTCGTTGTGGCTTCGAGGGCGAGACGCCCTCGCTCCCAGGCTCTACTTGTTACCCCCAGTGTGAACAGTTACCAGACTCCAGGTTTTTTTGTGGGCTCTGGCGGCTGCGCCGCCGGGGCCAACAAAAAAATCCTTTGCCGGGCGGGATGCCGCCCGGGCCTTAATTGCCGGAGGCGGACGTCGCATCAGCCTCGCCCATTGACGGCAGAAACGTGTGCCCGTATGATGCAGCCCGATTCGAAGCATACGAACTGTTCACAGGCCCGCCAGTTGAGATGAGAGGGAAGCCCCATGGAGCACCGCGTAGGCTACAAGGTCTACTACGAAGACACGGACAGCCTCGGGGTCGTCTACTACGCCAACTACCTGAAGTATCTGGAGCGGGGCCGGACGGAGTACGTCGGCTCGCGAGGGCGGCCGATCCAGGAGTGGAACCGCGACGGGTACTACTTTGTGGTCTACGAGGCGCAGTTGCGCTTCCGGCGCTCGGCAGCCCTGGGCGACACGGTGGAAGTGGTCTCCACCTTTCAGCGCACCTCGGCCTACCGCGGGCGCTTCTCCCAGCGCATCGAGTGCCGGGGCGAAGTGCTGGTCGAAGCCGAGGTGGATGTGGTCTGCGTGGACCCGCAGCAGCAACTGCGGGAGTTTCCGCCGCTTTGAGCTATGGGGAAACCGGGTTTCCCCATACCCCGCCAGAGAGGAGGGAGCGGGAGGGCGCGGCCCTCCCACGAACATCCTACCTGTCCACGGGACAGACTTTCTTCTCATACCGAAGGAAATACAACCCATGGAAGAACTACGCGACAAAGCCGTCCTGATCACCGGAGGTGGGGGCGGCATCGGGCGCGCCACGGCCCTGGCCTTCGCCCGGGCCGGCGCCCGTCTCATGCTCGGCGATCTCGACCTGGAGGCGGCAGAGGAGACCGCCCGGCAGGTCGCCGCTATCGGCGGCGAGGCCCACGCGACGCGCTGCGACGTCTCGCGACCCGAGGAGGCCGAGGCGCTGGTGCGGGAGGCGGCGGCGCGCCTGGGGCGCCTCGACTGCGCGGTCAATAACGCGGGTATCGAAGCCTCGCAGGAGAGCACCGCGCGCCTGCCGGTCGAGACCTGGGAGCGCACCATCGCCATTAACCTGAGCGGCGTCTTCTACTGCATGCGCGCCGAACTGGCGGCCATGCGCGCCAGCGGCGGGGCGATCGTCAACATCGCCTCGGTGCTGGGATTGGTCGGTTTTGCCGGCGCCGCCGCCTACGTGGCCGCCAAGCACGGCGTGATCGGATTGACGAAGGTCGCCGCGATCGAGTTCGCCGCCCGTGGCATTCGGGTCAATGCCGTCTGCCCGGGTTTTGTCGAGACGCCCATGCTCGAGCGCGTCGGCGTAACCAGCGACGCCGAGCGGCGCGCGCTGATCGAGGGCCTGCACCCCATCAATCGCCTCGGCCGCCCCGAGGAGATCGCCGGGGCCGTACTCTACCTCTGCTCCGATGCCGCGTCGTTTGTCACCGGGCACGCCCTGGTGGTGGATGGAGGCTACACGGCACGGTAACATCGCCCCACCTCGCGCAGCGCGGCGAGCAACTCCAGCGAAGCCGCAACCTCATCAGGGTGGTTGGAGACACTCTCAACGTTGATCCCCAGGGGCAGGCGCTGGGCGGCATCCTGCTCCAGAATGGCCCGCAGGTGGTCACGGCAAATCTGGATGGAACGCCGGAACGGCGCCGGGTCGGCGAGAATGGAGCGTTCCGTCTCGGGGGTAATCGCCACCCCCAGCCAGCGCAGGAACTCCGCCGTCTTCGGGCGGCCACAGGGCGCGAAGGTTAATACGATGCGTTTTGGCGGCGCCCCCTCGCGGGCGCAGGCGGCGAGATAGTCGTTCAGCAGCCGGATCGTCGGCTCGCTCTGGTAGACGATCTGCGAGATGAAGTAGTCGCAGCCCGCGGCGGCTTTGTGCAACAGGCGCAGACTCTCATCGTAGGCCGGCGAGTGGCGCTCGGCGATCACCACGCCGCCCAGCGGCGGCGCGCCGGGCAAATGCTTCGCCAGTTGCAGCGCCCGGTCCACCGCCAGCGCGCCGGGTGGCGGCGTGGGTGTCGCCGCGCCGACCAGGGAGAGACCGGCGACCCGGTAGGAGCGCACCGTTTCATCGAGCCAGGCCAGCCAGCCTTCCTCATCAAACGCGGTCACACACTTGTAGCTGATGGCGGGCAGACCGGTCAGCGCCTGCAGTCGGCAGGCATGGGCCCGCGGGTCGCTGGCGGGAAAAAAGGGGAACGGCCTGGGCTCGCTGGTGCGGCCACTTTCGTCCTGCACATCGTAGACGACCACCCCGTCGAAGGGCAGATCGGCCAGCAACCGCGCCAGGCGCTCGGCAAGCTCGGCGCTCCGCTCGGGCGGCGCGTCGGCACGGGGTGGCGTGGTGCCGTAGAGGACCAGGAAGTGCCGCGGATCAGCCAGCCGGTCGCGGAAGGAAGTGATGGTATCCATAAGATGCATACCAGACCATTGAAACGGGACCGCACATGAGACCGGAGAGGTAGGGCCGGCAAGCCCCCACCCCCCGGCGAGCCGCAGTCGTGTTCCAAGTATACTCATTTTTATCTCGGTGGCGTCAAAACAGGCTTTCGATGGAAGGGTCTGGGAGGGCTTCGCCCTCCCAGACCCTTTTTCATACCGGTGCGGCGCAGCCGCATGGGACCCAACGCTACAGGGTTAGCAGGGGGCTGCGCCTTCCCGCGCCCCTCCGAACGGAGGCGTTTTGCACGCTGCAAGTAAGTGCCACCTCTAACGCGACGCCCATCCCCAGCGCCAGTGGCGCAGGCGGCATGCGCTGCCTTCTACGGCCAGCGCGGCAACATAGCCGTCGCTGAGCGGAACGTCGCAGATGGTCCAGATGGTGTGCCCGTCGGTGAGGGAGGGTGAGTCAACCAGAGCCGCCGGAGCTCCGGGCAGGGGCGTGACATCAAAGCTACGGAGAGGGAGGGAAAGACCAACGCCCAGAGCCTTTACAAAGGCTTCTTTGCGTGTCCAGCAACGGTAGAACCCGCGTGAACGCTGGGCGGGAGGCAACGACGCCAGAGCGAGCTGTTCACGATCCGAGAAGAACGTCGTGGCGATGGCCTCGAAGGGGACCTGAGGCTGAACCTGTTCAATATCAATCCCCACTTCACGGTTGCGACTCAGCGCACACAGGGCCAGGTCGTGACTGTGGGTGAAGTTAAAACGCAGATCGGCGCTCATACCGGGATCGAGCGCCGGCTTCGCGCTGCCGTGGCGGACGAAACGCACCGCCGCGGGTTCCAGGGAGAGATACCCGGCCAGAATCGCGCGCAATGCTGCGTGGGCAACAGCAAACCGCGCGCCGTCACGGGGGCTGCGGAACTGGTTTGCGCGCCGTTGCTCGTCAGCATCAAGCAGTGGCCAGAGCATCGGCAACGGAGGATGGGGTACAGTGAGAGTAATAAGCCAGATGTGAACATCGTCGTCAGAAAGCTGCGGCCAGGAGGCCGGCGTCTCCCAACCCGGAAACGACATGGTCATGTGGCCCTTGGAAAGATGTGGGAGAACGCAGTCCCCAGATCCCCCCAGACCTTGCTCCACGGCAAGCCTGGGGAAAACCCCGCTTTTCCTGTAGATCCCGGGTTCACTACCCTTTCAGGAACGCCAGATCTGAGGCAAGATCTGCCTTGCTTACGGGACTGTTCAGAAGCAGACGGATCTTCTCGGCCAGCCGGGAAAAGTCCACTGGCTTTGGCTCATACTCATTACAACCGACACCCAGACATTTGGCGCGATCTTCTTTCATCGCATAGGCCGTCAGAGCGATGATAGGAATATGTTTCGTCGCCGGCATCGAACGGATGCGATGGGTCGCTTGCCAACCGTTGAGTTGCGGCAGTCCCATATCCATAATGATGAGATCAGGGTGATTGATGCGGGCACGCTGAACCCCCTGAATACCATCATCTGCGGTAATGACGTTATAGCCCTCGATCCTGAGCAGCCGGCTGAGCACATCTCGGATCATTGGATCATCTTCTACCACGAGTATGGTCTTCATTAAGGCGGTCCCCCTCTCGAATAACGAATGGCTCCTGCTCTGGCGTTGCTTTCCTTCCGTGTCGTCGGTTCTCCTCTGCGGGGGCCTGCGGCCCCCACAGAATTTCCCGTTCCGGTGCGGCGTGGCTTCGCCGCGCTGCACCGGAACGGGCCTTTCGGAGGAGTGATCAAGATAGGGTTGAAGTCGTCTCCATCTCAACGGCGCCGTTGCTGCTCTCGTAGTGGTAGACCTGGTGCTTGCGCAGGAGTTGCGCCAGTTTGGCGCGGTCTACCGGTTTGATCATGTAGTCGGAAGCTCCGAGCCGCACCGCGCGCTCTTTTTCATCAACGACCGTCAACATGATCACCGGAATGTGACACAGCACGGGGTCGGCTTTCAGGGCCGTGAGCACTTCCCATCCGTCAACGTCTGGCATCAAAACGTCGAGGATGATCAGATCGGGCAGGGTGTCCCGCGCGCGCTGCAGGGCATCGGCCCCGCCGTTGACGGTCTCCACCATGTAGCCGTCCTGCGCAAGGTGGTGCGAGAGCAACTCGCACACCACCGGATCATCATCGATGACCAGTACCAGGCTGCCCATCCAGCTATTGATGTCGGCCGCCCGCGGTGCGCGTTGCAGCACGTCATTCTGCGGTGACAGATCGTCCTGGTTCTCGATCAGATGGACGCTCGCAGGCAGTTGCACGGTGAAGGTGGAACCGATACCTGGCTCACTGGTCACGCTGATATCGCCACCCATCAGCATGCAGAGCCTGCGACTGAGGGCCAGACCCAGGCCCGTGCCGCCATACTTGCGCGTGGTTGACGCATCGGCTTGCACGAACTTCTGGAACAGATTGTCAACCTGCTCCTTAGTCATCCCGATCCCCGTATCGGCGACCTTGAAGGTGACCCATTCCTCGTCATCGATCTGTTCACGATGCACCTTGAGGGTGATGGTGCCATTCTTCGTAAACTTACAGGCATTGCTCAGCAAGTTGAGCAGAACCTGGCGGACCTTGGTAATGTCGGCATACATTGCGCCGATGCCCTCATCGCACCGGACCGTCAGGGTGTTGCCATTCTGCTCAACGAGGGGCTGAATGGTCACCGTCACCTCGTCAACCAGGGACTGGACGTTGAAGGTGCCCTGATCGAGGTCCATCTTACCGGCTTCGATCTTTGACAGGTCGAGGATGTCGTTGATCAACGAGAGCAGATGCCGGGCGGCCTGGCGAACGTTGTCGATGTCAGAGGTGTTGATCTGGTTGTTCTGCTGGAGCTGGAACTGCAACAGATCGCTGTAGCCGATGATTGCAGTTAATGGGGTGCGCAATTCATGGCTCATGTTGGCCAGGAACTCGCTCTTGGCCCGGTTGGCCTGCTCGGCGATGTTCCGCGCGCGCTCACTGGACTCGCGCTGCAGACGCAACTGCTCGGTCATCCGGTTGAATGACTCGGCCAGGCGGCCAAGTTCATCGTTGGAGGTGACCGGGAGCGTCGCGCTGAGATCGCCGTTGGCCACCGTCTGCGTGCCCTGCACCAGCGCGGCGATCGGCCGGGTAAAGCGCACGCTGAAGAGCGTGACCCCGCCCAGGGCCAGAACGAAGAACCCTGCCATCGCCAGGAAGGTTGACTGCAAGGTTGCAGTGGTTCCTTCCTCGATGGCGCCAATCACCGTGCTGGATTGGGCGCTGACCTCGACCACCGGCGCGGCCACCACCAGGCGCCACTCCAGATCATCCAGCTTGGCCGTGGCGATGAACATTTCCTTCCCGCCAATCATCGTTGTCTGAACCTCGCGGTTGGCGCTTTCGACGATATGGCGGATCTCCGGCACGGCGATCGTCAGCCCGATGGGCTGGGTCCGATCTTCGGGCAGAGGGATGGTATCGTAGCCGGTCAGGTCCCGAATGGCCTCCGGCGTACCGGCAATGACCCGGCCGAGTTGATCGGTCAGAAAGGCATAGCCATTGGGTGTCAGGCGCAGGTCGTCGAGGTGTTCGACGATCTCGCGCAGGGTCACGTCCACGCACACGACCCCTTCAAACACGTCCCGCGTATAGACCGGCGTGCAGGTGGTGATCATCAGTCCATTGCCCGCGCCGTCTTCGTAGAGCGGCGACCAGATATTGCGCCGCTCCGGGTTGGCGCGCGGACCGGCGGGTTCGAACCATGGCTCGCGGGTGACATCAACGTCGGGGGGGAGGTTCCCTTCGAGCACCCCTTTCGGGTAGTAGCGCGTAAAGGGGTGCTTGCTCACGAAATAGATCGCGATGGCTTGCTGATGCCGATCCATGAGCGTCGGCGCCAGTCCGTCAAGCACGGCTGAGGCACGGATCACGCGCTGAACGCCGGGGTCCTGCACGTTCACAAAGTCGGGCACGTACAGATCGCTCAGGCGTGCCGGATGGGGGTTGGTGGCATGCCCTTGCGGATGGCGCACGATGTTCGATGACACCGAGGACTCGAGCGAGGCGTCGAGCTGGTTCATTGCGCCAAGATAGCTGGCCAGGGTCTTACTGATATTGGCAGCTTCCTTGAAATAGAGGCGCGTCAGTTGCGCTTCGCGGTCCACCAGATCACGCAACGCCTCTCGACCCTGCGCCTGGAGACCAGCAACGCTCTGGCGGGCGGCGTTTTCTTGCGTCTGGCTAAAGCCACGGGTGACGACCAGGGCGAGCGCGGTCGCCAGTAACGCAAGAAACACCACGGTAGCAAAGAGCATCCGACCTTGCATGCTGCTCGTGACTCGTTTCATTGATAGTCTCCGAAGTGACGATCCTTGATAGCGTTGAACGAAAGGTGTTACGAAGCGCGTTGCGCCTCTGGGAAGATGGTGCTATCGGCGGCCAGGATGCGGTGCAGGGCCAGCTCATCAAAAGGCGGACACTGAATGTTCGCCTCAGCCAGCTTCGCGTGGGCGTTCTGCGCGTCAAAGGTGTGCCGCGCCCAGACATCCATAAAGCCGGCTGACCAGTAGTGGGGCAGTGCCAGCAACAGGCTCTGAATGGCCGGGTTCCTGGCAGCCGCACCGGACTCGGTCAACAGTTGGAACCATTCCTCGTAGGGTTTAAAGACGAGGGGATAGCCGTACTCGCCGATGACCTTCACCATCCAGTCCCACTCCACGGTTCGGCTATCGAGCAGGTGGAACTGTTGATTGACGGTGTCGGTTCTGGTGGAGAGGTACACGATGGCCCGCGCCGCAAAGTCTACCGGTGTGAGGTTCTCGGTCAGGGGAATTGCCGGCGCCACGCCAATGTGCAGGCATCCCGCGAGCAGTTGCATGAAGAAATCATCACCGTTGGTGATGCCGGTCGCGCTATCGCTCCCGATCCGTCCGGGGCGATAGATCGTGACCGGGATGCCCCGCTCCCTGGCGATACGCAGAACGCCCTCGGCTACCCACTTGCTCTGCACATAGCCCATCGGGCTATCGCAGACGGGCAGGGGATCGTCCTCGCGGCAGGTCCGCTGCTCGGTTGCGCTGGCAATCGCCGCCAGGGTCGAAATGTAGTGCATGGCCTTGAGGCGCGTGGTGCAGGCCAGTTCGAGCAGGGCCGCGGTTCCATCCACATTCGTGGCTTTGATGGAGGCGTAGGACTGCATGTAATGCACCTGCGCCCCGGCGTGATAGATGCTATCCACAGTGGCGGCAAGGTGCGCAAAGTCTGCGTCGCTCAGTCCGAGCCGCGGCGCCCCTAAATCGCCGACGACTGGAACAACGCGCTGTTCCCACTGCTCGCACTCGATCCGGTAGCGCGACAGGGTGCGCCGCAGTCGCTCCCGGGCGTGCTCGACATTGTCGGCCCGCACCAGGCAGTAGATGACCGCGTCCGTCTGCCGTACCAGTTCGGCGAGCAAGAATGCGCCAAGGTAGCCCGTGGCGCCCGTCAGGAGGGCGACCTGGGGCGCCCCGGGCGCCCAGGTTCCCGCATTCGGCGGGGGCAGAATGTGGGGGCTGAGGACAACATCGGCGGCCAGATTGGGCAGCACGACGCTACCCGAACCAGACGCACGCAGCGCCTGCGCGAATGCAGCGACGGTGGGCGCATCGAAGAGGAGACGGAGCGGAATGGAACGGCCGAACACCGCGTTTATCTGGGCGATCGCCTGCGCGGCGCGCAGCGAGTGTCCGCCACTGGCGAAAAAGTCATCGTGGATGCCGACCGGACGCCCCAGCACGGCGGACCAGATCTCTACCAGCCGCGTCTCATCCGCCGTGCGCGGCAGCGCATCGGGCGAGATGGGGGGATATGCCCGTTCCGGTACGGGCAGCGCCCGGCGATCGACCTTCCCGTTGGTCGTCATGGGCAACGACCGCAGGACCACGATGTCGTTCGGCACCATGTACCCGGGCAAGCGGTGCTGGAGGTACCGGCGCAGTTCCTGGACATCGACGCAGGTTGCCACCGACGAACGCATGGGGATGCGATCCTCGGCAAAGAGCCGCTGATAGAACGGCGTGCTCCGGTAGGTCGGTTCGTAATGGTACGAGTCGTAATTGAACTCCAGCGTCTCGCCCGACGCGCGCACCAGCCGTCCGCACAGGCGGTAGTCGGGATTCAAACCATTGCTGCACAGGCGGCTGCTGATCGACACTTCGATCCGATCGCCTTCCTGCACCATGACGCCCGATGGAAAGACCGGAAAATAGACCGGGATCCAACAATGCTCATGTTGGAGGATATCGATCATCTCTTCACTGGTCGTGTAGAGATTCAACCAGACCAGGAACCCATCGATGCGACCCGACCTGGTGATGGTAAGCACCTCGTTCCGCTCATAGTCAGGCTGGACAACGCGGGTGAAATCGAGGTCCTCGAACACCCCGATGGTCGAGCGCAGGTGCTCGGCACGCATCCCACGCAGGCACAGGCGCAGGTCGAACTTGTAGCCGCGCTGCTCGAAGATGCGCTCGACGTAGTGACCGCTCACAGAGGTGAAGCTCGGCTCGTTGAGCAGTTCATCGGGCAGGGCAATCGCGGCGATCCGCGTGATGGAGCGTTGCGGGATCATCACGCCATCGGGCTTGAGAAAGCGCCAGGCATCATTGATGATCTGCCGCGCGCCCTCGCTTCCGCCAATCGGACCGACGATCTCCGACACACACACGTCCACTGGTTCGGGCAGCGTGATCGTGCGCGCATCACCGTGCAAGACGGTGATGCGATCATCGAGGCCCAGGCGTTTTACGGTTGCCACGGCCTGAAGGTAGGATGCCTCGAGCAGTTCGACGGCATAGACCTTGCGCGCCCCGGCTTCAACTGCCAGGCGGGACAGGATCGCGTCTTTGCCGGTGCCAATGTCCAGCACCACTTTCCCCCGGGCCGTCTGGCGGAGGGCGTGGAGATAGCTGGCATTGCGCCGTTCATCGTGGGTCATGGCGTGGTACAGCAGTTCGTCGTAGACGAAAAACTCCGCTACCGACGGCCAGAGTTCGACCGGTGCGGGCTGCTGCGTGGTAACATAGGCGATCAGCCTGGCGTCGCCCGGCGCGTCTTCGCGCGCCACCACGACGGCATCCTGGACGGCGGGGTGCTGGCGGATGGTCGCCTCGACCTCGCCAAGTTCAATGCGAAAGCCGCGCACCTTGACCTGCTGATCAATCCGCCCGAGGAACTCCAGGTTTCCGTCCGGCAGATACCGCACCAGATCACCTGTGCGGTACAGCCGGATTGGTTTTGCGCCGTTCCCATTCAGATCTTGCCGCACATCTTCGGGTGGCGACCACACGATGAACCGCTCAGCAGTGAGGCTGTCGCGGTTGAGGTAGCCGTACGAGATGCCCACACCGCCGAGGTACAACTCACCGGGCACGCCGACGGGAACGGGTTGCTGGAAGCGATCGAGGACATACGCCTGGTAGTTGGGCAGCGGGCGGCCAATCGGCACCGTTGCCGCCTCGGCAACGGGCCCCCGCACCACGTAGCACGTCGGGCCAACCGTGGCTTCGGTGGGACCATAGGCGTTCAGGAAGCGTCGTCCCTGGGCCCAGCGCAGGGCCACCTCCCAGGAGCAGCTTTCGCCAGCCGATACGACGGTGCGCAACGCCGGCAGGTCCTGGTGCGGCAGCACCGCCAGCAGCGATGGGGGCAGGGTCACGGTGGTGATCGCCTGTTCACGCAGGATGGAGAGCAGTTCAGCAGGCGCCAGCAGCGACTCGCGCTGCGCCAGGCAGAGGGTCGCGCCAGCAACCAGGGTCGTAAAGATCTCGGATACCGAGGCATCGAAGCTGAACGAGGCGAATTGCAGGAGGCGGCTTTCCGCGGTGATCTCGAACGCCTCGATCTGTCCAAGCACCAGGTTCACCAGCCCGCGATGATGCAGGAGCACGCCTTTGGGCTGGCCAGTTGAGCCGGAGGTGTAAATGACATACGCCAGGTCATCCGCAGTGTTCTGATGATCGGGGTTCGTCGCGGGCTGCGCGCTGAATGGGGCGGGATCGTCGTCGAAGACGATCAGGGTTGGCGGGGTCGCCTCCAACGCGGACCCGGCGCCATCGTAGAGCAAGCGACCACGCACACGCTGGGTCAGCAAGACCTTGATACCGGCGTCGCTGACCATAAAGGCCAGCCGTTCCACCGGGTACGCCGGGTCGAGGGGAACGTAGGCGCCGCCGGCTTTCATCACCGCCAGGACGCTGACGATCATCTCCAGGGAGCGTTCAAGACAGATCCCTACCAGCACGTTGCGTCCAACGCCAAGTTCGCGGAGCTGGTGAGCAAGTTGATTGGCGCGAACATTCAGTTCACGATAGGTCAGGGTTGCTTCACCGAAGCGCACGGCAATAGCATCGGGCCGTTGTGCTGCCTGCTCTTCCACCAGCCAGTGAACGCAGGTGGAATCGGGATAGGGTACGGTGGTCGCGTTCCAGTCGTGGAGGATCTGGCGCCGTTCGCTCCTGGCCATCAACTGCAGCGCCGCGACGGAACGATCGGGATCGATTGCCACATCATTGAGCAGGTTCAGGAAATGACGCCGCATGCGCGCAACCGCCGCATCGGAGAAGCGCTGCGGATCGTGTATCCACCACCCCTGAACGCCCTGCGAGGTTTCCGTAACCACCAGCCGGAGGTCCTCACCCGGTACGAGGGTGAGGTAATCCTGGTGGGCAGCTTCGTCACCCTGCCAGCTAAAGACGAAGGTGACATTCGGAGCCGCTGTCGCCTCACCGGCGGGGCATTCGGCCGCATCGGACGAAAGTTGAAGGAATTGATCAATGAACCGCGCAACGGCCGAGAAGGTCTCTGTCCCATCAAGGCTGAAATCCACTGATGTTGCCGCCACGAGACCCGGGTGGGCGTGGGGCTGGTGGACGTCGGGTTCGACGATCTGCAGTTCACGGAAGAGGGGGAGGCGCTCCTGCGAGGTGTAGCGCGCCAGGAAGGTCATGAACGCCGCCAGCAGGCTGGTTGAGAGGCCGTTCGGCGTATCTTTGGAGTTGTTCCGGATGCGGTTAACAAGTATCGTGGGCAATTCAACCCTCGACACACCGGGTCGAGGGTCATCAGGCTGATCTTTGCGATGCATTCCGGGGAAATGGACACTTGTGCGCACCTGTAAAAATGTAGAAGCTCCTCTGGTGGTCGAGCCTTCAAGAACGAGGCGTGTCTGAGCAAGCGACATGCTGGACATTGTGGCTCCTCTGGCTGCAGGGTACTGGTGCAATGACTGAGAGCCAGACGCTTCGTTGTGGAAGCTTGCACTCAGGCAGTGGTGAGCCTAACTGGATCGAATTACCACACTGTTACCATTTTCCCGTCGGTATTACTGGAGAGTCTGAGGGCTGTCTCTTATACACATCTGACGCTGCCGACGA
>JAOACN010000649.1 GCA_026417815.1 Chloroflexaceae bacterium
TTGGCGGCCTCCTGGCCTCCGGCGCGGATGGCCCGCGGCGGCTGGCCTACGGTACCAGCCGCGACCTGCTGATCGGCATCCGCGTGGTGGAGGCGACGGGCCGGATCAGCAAGGCCGGCGGGATGGTGGTGAAGAACGTCAGCGGCTTCGATATGATGAAGCTCTACCTGGGCAGTCTGGGCACCCTGGCGATCATCGTCTCGGCCAACTTCAAACTGATGCCCCGGCCCCGGGCCGCGGCGAGCCTGAGCTGTTTCTTCGAGCATCCCGAGCGGGCCTTCCGGCTGATCAGCGCGCTGAGCGCGAGCCAGCTCACACCGGCCGCGGTGGAGTACCGCGAGGACGGCGCCGCGGCGAGTATCGAGACGCGGATCGAGGGGCTGCCCGCGGCGGTCGAACGCCACGTGCGCGACGTGCGCCGGATGGCCGAAGAAGCTGGCGCCAGCGCGGTTTCCCTTGCCGCCGAGGGGCCCGCCGCGGTGGAACAACGCTGGGCCGGCTTCAACGACGCGCCGCAGACGGTCGATCTGGCCGCTGATGAACTGGTGGCCCGCCTCAGTTGCCTGCCCGGGGCGCTGGAGACGGCCCTGGGCGACGCCCGCGCCAATGCCGCGCGGGAGGGGCTGGCCCTGCGGGTGCAGGCCCGCGCCCTCAGCGGGGTGGCCTACCTGCGCCTGCGGGGTAGCGACGAGGGCCTGCGGGCCTGGCATGCGGCCACACTCGCCCGCTGGCCGCATCTGGTGGTCATCGGCGCGCAGCCGGCCCTCGCCGCCGAATTGCCGGTCTGGGGCGCGGCGCTGGCCAATCTGGATCTGATGCGGCGGATCAAGCAGGAGTTCGACCCGGAGAATCTGCTGAATCCCGGGCGCTACGTGGTGTGATGGTACCGCCAGAGCTGATCGCCGAACTGATCCGTATCGTCGGGCCGCATGCCGTGGTGCATCACCGCGACGCGCTGCGCACCTACGACGCCGACGCGAGTATGATCGTCGCCCACGCGCCGGACGTGGCGGTGCTGCCCGGCACGCCCGCGGAGGCCGCCGCGGTGGTGCAGCTGGCCGTGGCCGCCGGGCTGCCCGTGGTGGCTCGCGGGGCGGGCACGGGCATCGCCGGGGGCGCCATTCCCGTCCGCGGGGGCGTGCTCCTCAGCACGGCGCGCATGGAGCGCATCGAGGCGATTGAACCCCGCTCGCGCCGGGCCCTGGTTGGCGCGGGGGTGGTCAATGCCGAGTTGAACGCCCGCCTGGCCCCCCTGGGGTTGCAGTTCGCCCCCGACCCCTCCTCGCAGAAGGCCAGCACCATCGGCGGCAACCTGGCCCCCAACGCTGGCGGCCCCCACTGCCTGAAGTATGGTGTTACGACCAACCACGTCCTGGCCCTGGAACTGGCGCGCCCCGATGGAACCCTGCTCTGGACCGGCGATGGGACGCCCGACGCCGCCGGCTACGACCTGACCGGCGTCGTGGTGGGCAGCGAAGGGACCTTCGGGGTGATCACCCGGGCGCTGGTGCGGCTCACGCCGCTGCCCGAGGCCAACCGGGTGGTGCTGGCGCTCTTTCCCAACGTCGTCGCCGCCTCCACCGCGGTGAGCCGGATCATCGCCGCTGGCGCCCTGCCCACCTCACTCGAGGTGATGGACCACAACGGCATCCGCGCCGTCAACCGGGCCTACGACCTGGGCCTGCCC
>JAOACN010000678.1 GCA_026417815.1 Chloroflexaceae bacterium
CAGGCCGCCCGCGAGGATCACCAGCATCTGCCCCAGGCCGGTTGGCCAGAGCAGCAGCAGCACCGCCGCCGCCAGGGCAATCGTCGCCCGCGGTCGATCGGGGGTCAGACGCAGGGCCATGCCCCAGACCGCCTGGGCAACCACGGCTACGGCGACCACTTTCAACCCGTGGAGCCAGCCAGCGCTTATGTGAGCGCCGAAAGTGTTCAACCCCAGGCCGAAGAGGGTCATGGCCAGGGCTGAGGGCAAGGTAAAACCCAGCCAGGCCGCCAGCCCACCGGCCAGACCAGCGCGCGCGGTACCCAGCGCGATGGCCACCTGGCTACTCGCCGGCCCGGGCAGAAACTGGCTCAGCGCTACCAGGTCGGCGTAGGTGGCCTCGTCCACCCAGCCGCGTCGCGCGACGATCTCCTCCCGGAAGTAGCCCAGGTGGGCCACCGGCCCGCCAAAGGATGTCAGACCCAGACGGAGAAAGACGGCCAGCACCTCGGCCAGGTTGCCGGCGGATGTGCTCGCTGCCGCAACGCCAGGTTCAGCCACGGGCGCTCCTCACTGTGACTGGCGATACCAGGCGCACACCGGACGAAGAGGGCAGCCGTCATGGCGGCCCAGGTAGCTCTCGCGACCCTCCTGGCGACTGTAGACGCGGCGCGCGGGCGGCCCGTTGCAGCGTGGCCGCGTCAGGCAGTAGCGGACACACACCTCGTTGATCTGCGCGTGGTACTCGGCGTACAGCGCGGCAGGGTCGTCCTGGCGCAGTTCCATTTCGATGGTCCGGCGCAGGCTCTCGTAGGGCCGATGCCAGGGGGGCGGGGCGGGCATTGGTCCGTCTCCTGCGCCAGGACCGAGCGCCGGTGCAACGCGCTCGAACAACCGGCGGGTGTAGGCGTCAATGACAAACACGGGGTGACCGCCGGCGTAGAGCAGGATCACATCGCAGGTTTCCGGGCCGATGCGGGGCAGGCGTAGCAACTCGGCGCGCACCTCAGCCGTGGGGCGCGCCAGCATCCGCGCGGTATCGCCGCCGTAGCCGGCGACGATGTGCCGGGCGATGGTGATCAGGCCCGTGGCCTTCTGGCCGTAAAACGCCGCGGGGCGGATCAACGCCGCGATGGTCTCGGTGGCGGCGCTGGCCATGGCCTGAGGGCCAAGCAAGCCGGCCGCAAGGAGACGCAGAATGGCCCCCTCGACCGTCTCCCAGCGCGTCTGTTGCACCAGCACCGCGCCGACCAGCATCTCGAAGGGGGCGTCCGTGCCAAAAACTGGCCACCAGGGGCGCGCGGCCCCCGGGCCGGTAAGGGGGCCGAAGTGCGCCCGCAGCCGGGCGAAGATCGCCGCCAGCGACGGCGGGACGTCCGGCGCGGGCGCCGTTGTTTCCAGGCGCCGGGCATTCAGGCGTTGGGCCATCGGGTTATTTCACCGGCACGCCGTACCCCGCGGCCGGCAGGTAGAACTGCTCGACGTATTCGGTCAACATGCGGCGCAGGCTGAACGTCGGCGCGACGGTGGCGATGGCCTCCTTGCAGATCTGCACCCAGGCCGTGGGCACGCCATTGGCATCGCGCCCCTCGTAGTAGCGCGGCGCAATCTCGTGCTCCAGCAGATTGTAGAGCGCCTGGGCGTCGTTCCAATCCTGCTCGTCCTGGCTGATGTACTCGCGTTCCTCGCCGACGGCCCAGCCATTCTTGCCATTGTAGGCCTCGGGCCACCAGCCATCGAGCACCGAGCAGTTGGGCACGCCATTCAGACTGGCCTTCATCCCGCTCGTGCCGCTGGCCTCGTAAGGGCGGCGCGGGGTGTTCAACCACACGTCCACCCCCTGGGTCAGGGCGCGGCCCACCGCAATATCGTACTCCTCGAGGAAGACGATGCGCCCCGCCAGGCCCGGCTGCATGGACAACTGGTACACCTGCTGAATGAAGTGTTTGCCCGGATCGTCCCGGGGATGGGCCTTACCGGCGAAGACGATCTGGATCGGCTTATCGGGCCGGTTAAGGATGTACTTGAGCCGCTCCAGATCCTTGAACAGCAGCGTGGCGCGCTTGTAGGTCGCAAAGCGTCGCGCGAAGCCCAGAGTGAGCACGTGATCTTCCAGCACCGGCCAGATGGGCGCGCTTTGACCGACGAAGCGGTAATGGGCCTGCAGCCGCTGCCGGGCGAAGGCGATCATCTGGCGCTTCAACTTCTGGCGGGCGCTCCACAGCACCTCGTCGGGGATCTGGTAGACCTTGCGCCAGATCTTCGGGTCATCGAGGTTATCTTCCCAGTTCTTGCCCAGGTAGGCGTCGTAGAGCGCGCGCAGTTCTGGGGCCAGCCAGGTGGCGGTGTGCACGCCATTGGTAATCGCGCTGATCGGCACCTCGTCCTGGCTCTTGCCCGGGTACAGCCACTGCCACATCCCTCGCGCCACGTGCCCGTGCAGCTTGCTCACCCCGTTGTGATACTCCGAGAAGCGCAGGGCCAGCGCCGTCATCGCGAAGGTTGGCCCCCACTGCTGCTCCTGGAGCGCCAGGGCCATGAACTCGTCGCGGGTCAGGTTCAACTGCGGCCAGTAGCTCCAGAAGAACTTCTCCATCATGGGCAGCGGGAAGGCGTCGTTGCCAGCGGGCACCGGCGTGTGGGTGGTAAAGACGCTGTGCGCCTTCACCTGCTGCACGGCCTCTTCGAAGGGCACGCCCTGGTTCACCAGTTCGCGGCAGAGCTCAAGCACCAGGAAGGCCGAGTGGCCCTCGTTCATGTGCCAGACCGTGGGCCTGTAGCCGAGCCGGCGCAGCGCCCGCACGCCGCCCACACCCAGCACCAGTTCCTGCGAGATGCGCATTTCCTGGTCGCCGCCGTAGAGCCGCGCCGAGAGTTCCCGGTCCTGCGGGCTATTGGGGTGAATATCGGTGTCCATCAGGTACAGGTTGACCCGGCCCACCTGAAACTTGTACACCTTGGCGTAGATCGTGCGTCCGGGCAACTCGACCTCGACCACGACCTCACGGCCATCGGGGTCGAGCGCCGGGATCGCGGGAACGTCGGCGAAGTTCAACTTGTTGTACTCGGCCTGCTGCCAGCCGCTCGGGTCAAGTCGCTGGCGGAAGTAGCCCTGGGGATAGATGAAACCGACGGCCACGAACGGCAACCCCATATCCGACGCTTCCTTCACGTGGTCGCCGGAGAGAATGCCCAGACCGCCGGAGTAGATCGGCAGGGACTCGTGGAGCCCGAACTCAGCCGAGAAGTACGCGATCTGCACATCGGCGGCATCGCTGTGCCGCTGGGTGTACCAGGTCTTCTTCGCGCCCATGTAGGCGTCAAGGCTCTTCATCACCGCATCGTAGCGTTGCAGATAGGTGGGGTTGGCTGCGGCCTCTTCGAGCTTACGCTGGCGAACGTCGCGCAGGAACTCCACAGGATTGTGGTAGTCCAGTTCCCACAGATCGGGGTCAATCTGCCGGTAGAGATCCTGGGCCTCGGGGTGCCAGGTCCACCAGAGATTGTAGGCCAGTTCGCGGAGGCGGGCGATCCGCTCGGGGATCGGAGTGAAGAGAATGTCCTGTTCCAGCCGGGCCATGTGCGCTCCTTATGTGCTGCGCGCGAACAATCCGTGGCGCGAGACGGTCTCTGGTGCTTCGCGGTTGCGACAGTTGGCATTGTAGCCGTTTCGGTTGAAACTGTCCAGACTCGTGGCAGGGCTGCGCCCTCCCGACCCCTCCTGTGGAAGGCGTGGTGTTCCCACGGGGGGAAGCAGAACGATCCTGGCAGGGCGCGGTCCTCCCGGCCCCTCCCGGGGAAGGCGTGGTGTTCTCACGGGGGGAAGCAGAACGATCCTTGGGAGGGCCGCGCCCTCTCTTCAGCCGTACCGCGCAGCGGCCTCATAGGCGGCCAGGGTGCGCTCGGCGGTGACGCGCCAGCTAAAGGCCCGCGCCTGCCGCAGCCCCCGTTCGCGCAACTCCTGGCGCAGATCGGCATCGTCGAGGACGCGGCTGATCGCCTCGGCAAGGGCCGCGGAGTCATACGGCGAGACGGTCAACCCGGCATCACCAACCACTTCAGGCAGGCTTGAGGTGTTCGAGGCTACCACGGGTGTGCCGCAGGCCATCGCCTCCAGGGGCGGCATACCGAAGCCCTCGTAGATCGAGGGAAAGACGAACACGGTCGCCGCCGCGTACCAGAGGGGCAGTTCCTCTTCGTCGAGGTACCCGACGAAGCGCACCTGTTCGCGCAGCCCCAGCGCCTCCAGACGCTGAAAGACGGCGTCGTACAGCCAGCCCTTGCCCCCGCCCACCAGCAGGGGCGTCGCCTGCCGTCGCGCGACCTCGGCGTAGGCCTCCAGCAAGGTGGTGAGATTCTTGCGTGGCTCGAGGGTGCCCACATAGAGCACAAAGCGTTCGGGCAACCCCTTGCACGCCCGAAAGGCCTCCAGGAGGGCGGGGTCAGGGGGACGAAAATGCTCGCGCACGGCATTCGGGGTCACCACGACCCGGTCGGGAGCCACGCCGAGCAGCCCGATCACCTCGCGGCGGGTGTGCTCGGAGACGACCAGGATGCGCGCGGCGCGCCGCACGCTCAGGCGCGTGGCCACATCAAGGTAGATCCGGTTGTAGGCCCGAAAGGTCTGTGGAAAGCGGATGAAAGCCAGGTCATGCACGGTGACCACGCTCGGCACGGGGCAGGTCAGGGGTACGACGCTATGCACGCCGTGGAAGAGGTCGGCGCCGCTCCGCCGCAGCAGCAGGGGGGCGAGCACCTGCTCCCAGGGGATGCGCACCCGCGGGTTGATCGTCGGCAAGCGGCTGGGGATGACCCGGAAGTTGTCGGGCAGGCCCAGGGCGCGCTGGTCCAGCCCGCGGGTGGTGTAGATGCTGTAGCGATTGGAGCGGTCGATCTGCCCGAGCTGGATCAGCACCTGCTCAACGTAGTGCGAGATCCCCGCGCGCCGAAACGAGCGCGTATGGGCCAGGAGATGGGCGTTGATCGCGATGTGCATGCAGCGATCCCTCTGGGATCGTAGATGTTACATTGCCGTATATGGC
>JAOACN010000073.1 GCA_026417815.1 Chloroflexaceae bacterium
CCTCCCGCCCTCGTCAGGGTTCGAGGGCAAGATACCCTCGCTCCCAGGGGAAGTGTGAACACGTACCGCAACATCTCCTTTTCCGGTGCGGCGCGGCGAAGCCGCGTCACGCCGGAAAAGGGTTTGGGGAGGGGCGAAGTCCTTCCGCAATCTCTTGAAAAGGAGAAGAGCGGTTTCATTATTCGCCCTCGCCTTGATAGCGGATTACGATCCTTTGTCGTTACCGTGTAAAGTTAACATAAACATGACACTTACATCTGTATTGCAATTGTTGCGGAAAAATGCTTGAAATGGTGGGAGCCGTGGGTTATAATGTGGGGCACAGTGGGGAAAAGTGGGACAAAGTGGGGATAGAACACACGTTCGCATCTGTTTTGCAAACCGCGCTGCACGGTAGAGGTCTTTCCGACCAGGTGTGCGAGGCGGCGCCAGAGCGCGGCGATGCGAGCGTCCGGGGCCAGGTCCATGTTCCTCGGCGAGTTCGAGCATACCATCGACGAGAAGGGTCGCGTCGCCATTCCGGCCCGCTTCCGCGAGGAACTGGGCGAGGGGTTCGTGTTGACCCGGGGCTTTGATGTGTGCTTGCAGGGGTTCCCGCGCCCGATCTGGCAGCAACTCTCGGACCGTATCAGCAGTTTGCCGATCTCCAGCGCCGAGGCGCGCAATATGCGCCGCATCCTCTTCGGCTCCGCCGCCGAAGTGGAGATTGACCGTCAGGGACGGATCCTCATCCCCCAGAACCTGCGCGAATACGCCGGGCTTGCCGAACAGGTCGTGATTACCGGGATGAACACATACTTCGAACTCTGGTCCAGCGAGCGCTGGCGCGAGGTGCAGGCCAATCTGGCCGACAATGGCGCGGCAATTGCCGAGCAGTGGGCCGATCTGGGGATCTGATGCGATTTTGGATTGGCGTTAATGGCTTTCCGGGGGACGCCGGGATGATGCGTGGGTGGGCCGTTCAACAGGAATTGGTTCTGGCAGGGTATCGTGACGCGCTGGACGTGAAAGGGCCGTATGGTGCTGGTCAGGGGCAATAGCTGGGAACTGACGCTTGCTCCCCGCCTTCGGGCGGAGGTTTCGGCGCATACCCGCGCGCCCTGGCCGCTCGCGGATCGCGGGGCGAGCTGGGCGCTGGATCAGTCCGGGCCGGCCGAGTTCCACCACGTTCCGGTGCTGCTGGAGGCGGTGCTCGAGGCCTTGCGCCCCGCGCCGGGCGCCTCGCTGATTGACGCGACGGTCGGCGGCGGCGGGCACGCCCTGGCGCTGCTCCGCGCGGCCCAGCCCGGCGGCCGGCTCCTGGGCATCGACGCTGATCCGGCGGCCCTCGCCACCGCCCACGCCCGCCTTACCGCCGCGGGCCTGCCCCCTGGCAGCTTTGTGCTGCACCACGGGCGCTTCGCCGACCTTCGGGCTATCGCGACGGCCCGCGGCTTTGATGCGGTTGACGCCGTTCTGCTCGACCTGGGCGTGTCGTCGCACCAGCTCGATACGCCCCGGCGGGGCTTCAGTTTCTCCGCCGAGGGGCCCCTCGATATGCGCCTGGACCCCACCGGCGGCCCGACCGCCGCCGATCTGGTCAACCAGCTTGGTGAGCGCGAACTGGCCGATCTGATCTATCGCTACGGCGAGGAGCGTGCCTCGCGTCGCATCGCCCGCCTGATCGTCGAACGGCGCCGCCAGGCGCCCATCACCACCACCGCCGACCTGGCCAACCTCGTGCTCCGCGCGGTCGGACGGGGCGGGCGCGAGCGGATACACCCGGCCACGCGCACCTTTCAGGCCCTGCGTATCGCCGTGAACCGCGAACTCGAGCAACTCGAGGCGGCGCTGCCTCAGGCGGTGGAGTTGTTGCGTCCCGGTGGCCGCCTGGCGGTAATTAGCTTCCACTCGCTTGAGGATCGCATTGTCAAGCAGTTTTTCCGCGCCGAGTCGGGTTATGGCGGCAGCGCCGGGGAGCGCCCGCCACGCCTGACGATTATCACCCGGAAGCCCATCGAGGCGGACCCGGCCGAGGTTGCCGCCAATCCTCGCGCCCGCAGCGCCCGCCTGCGGGTGGCCGAACGTCGCGCCTGAGCGCCTGCGCTCGAATACAGGAACAGGAGCTTGCAGATGGCCGTCAACTCTCGTCGCCTCTCGTCCATTGAAGGCGCCCGCGCGCGGCGCCTGGCCCTGCCTCGCTACCTGCGCCTCGACGGCGCGCGCTACCTGCTCGGGCTGGTGATCCTCCTGTGCCTGATGAGCCTGATCGTCCTGGTGCAGACCGGTGTGGTCGCGACCCGCGGGTACGCCATCAGTACGCTCGAGACGCAGAAGGTGAACCTGCTGCGCGAGCGCACCCGGCTGCAAGAACGGCAGGCCCGCGCCCAGTCGCTGGAGCGCATCCGTCGTCGCGCCGAGCAGATCGGCATGACGCCCGTGCAAGAACAGCAGATCCGTTACATCGAATTGCCCGCTGCAGTGGAGAGGACCACGGTCACGCCCGATACTGGTTCCGATTGACCGGCTGCAGGGCAATCCTCCCGGTTGCCCCTGGAAGCCCGGCGCATCACGAGCGTCCAGCGACGCATGCGTAAAGGATTATGAGCGCCCAGAGCACATCTCACCTTAACCAGCGCGCCGTTGCCGCCGGCAGACCGTGGGTGCGCCTCTCGCGCTGGCGCATCAACGCGCTGCTCTTCCTCTGCCTGGTGCTGATGGCCCGCATCGTGCTGCGCCTGGGCGAGTTGCAGGTGCTGCGCCATACCGAGTTGCGTGACCTGGCCAATCGCGAGATCGCCCAGCAGATCACCCTGATGCCCACCCGGGGCATGATCACCGATCGCCTGGGGAACGTCCTGGCGATGGATGTCGATCGCGAGAGCCTGTGGGTGGTGCCATCGCAGGTGAACCAGGAACGGGCGCCCCGTCTCGCGCTGACCCTCTCGACCCTGGTCGGCAAGCCCGCCGAAGAGATCCTGGCCGCCCTTACCGCCACCGACCGCTACTGGCTGCCGGTGGCCCGCTGGCTCGAACCCGAGGTGGCCGCCCAGATCGAGACGCTCAACGAACCGGGCCTGCGGCTGGAGTATGAACCGCGCCGGGTGTACCCGCAGGGGACGCTCGCGGCCCACGTGGTCGGCGCGGTCAACTTCAATGGCGATGGGATCAGCGGGATCGAGGCTTTCTACAACTCGCAACTCAAGGGAATCACCGGCACCCTGGAGGCCGAATTCGACGGCGCGCGCAATCCCATCGCCATTGCGCCCTCGCGCACCGTGCCGCCGCGCCACGGGATCAATATCCAGACCACCCTCGACCCCTTCGTGCAATACATGATCGAGCGGGAGTTGAAGAAGGCGGTTGAGGAGCACGATGCCGACGGCGGCTCGATTATCGTCATGGACCCGCGCACCGGGGCCATTCGGGGCATGGCAAGCTGGCCCATCTTTGACCCGAACCGCTACGGCGATTATGCGCCCGAGGTCTACGGCCGCAACCCGGCGGTTAACAATCTCTACGAACCGGGCAGCACCTTCAAGATTGTTACCGTGGCCGCCGGTCTGCAGGCGCGGGCCTTTACCGCCGATACCACGGTGAACGACACCGGCGTCATCTACCGCTACGGCTACTCGCTCAGCAACTGGAACAGCGGCGCCAATGGCCCGCTCACGCCGGAGGGGGTGCTGTACTTCTCCAGCAATGTCGGCGCGTTGCAACTGAACGAACTGATCGGTCCGGAGAAGTTCTACGCCCTGCTCCGCGATTTTGGCTTCGGGCGTCCCACCGGTGTTGAACTTGGCGGAGAGGAGCAGGGGCTGGTCAATAGCTGGGGCAGCCCGACCTACAACGATCTGAACTTTCTGACCAACTCCTACGGCCAGGGCATCTCCGTCACCCCGCTGCAGATGGTGCAGGCCATGGCGGCAATTGCCAACGATGG
>JAOACN010000040.1 GCA_026417815.1 Chloroflexaceae bacterium
CGGGCCGTTGCGGTGCTTGGCGATGTGGATCTCAGCGATGCCTTTTTTATCGGTGTCTTTGTCGTAGAGTTCTTCACGGTAGATGAACATTACAATGTCAGCGTCCTGCTCGATGCTCCCCGACTCGCGCAGATCGCTGAGCATCGGCACGTGGCTCTGACGCCCCTCGACGGCGCGGGAGAGCTGCGAGAGGGCGATCACTGGCACATTGAGTTCGCGGGCGAGCGATTTGAGGCCCCGGCTGATCTCGCTCACTTCCTGCACCCGGTTGTCGCTGCGGCGGCCCGACATCAGTTGCAGGTAATCAATCATCAACAAATCGACGCCGACCTCGGCGGCCAGGCGCCGGGCCCTGGAGCGCACCTCGGTGATGCTCAGGCCGGGGGTGTCCTCGATGTAGATCGGCAACTCCGGGAGCACGCCCATACCCTCAAAGGCCAGGTTCAACTCGTCGCCGCGCAGATTGCCGGTACGCAGCCGCTGCATATCAATGCCGGTGTGCATCGCCAGCACCCGCTGCACCAGCTGGTCGCGGCTCATCTCCAGGCTGAAAATGCCCACGGTGGCGTTGCTCAAAAAGGCCACATTGTAGGCCAGCGAGAGGGCCAGGGAGGTTTTCCCGACACTCGGCCGGGCCGCGAGAATGATCAGGTCGCTTGGTTGCAGGCCGCCGGTGATTCCATCAAGATCAGGGTAGCCCGTGGCGACGCCGGCCACCTCGCCGCGCCGCTCCTGGAGGCTCTCGATCTGCGTGAACAACTGGTTGACGACCTGGCCGATGGCCACGAAGTCCTGGTTGCTACGGCGCTGCGAGACGTTGAACAATTCCGCCTCGGCCCGATCGAGGGTCTCGTCCAGATCGGCAGTCTCGTCGTAGCCCATGGCGGCGATCTTGCCGCCGGCCTCGATCAGGCGGCGCAGCACGGCGGTGCGTTCGACGATGCGGGCGTAGTACTCGATGTGCACCGCCGTGGGCACCTCGGCGGCCAGGTCGCTCAGGTACCCCAGGCCACCGACCAGTTCCAGGCGTTCCTGGCGGCGCAACTCCGCCGCGACGGTGGCGAGATCGGGCGGTTCGCGGCGGTTGTAGCAGGCCAGCATGGCCTCGTAGATGAGGGCATGCTTTTCGAGGTAGAAGTACTCCGATGGCAGCCAGGGCGCGATGGTGACAATCGCATCCCGTTCCAGCAGGATGGCGCCGAGCGTGGCGCGCTCGGCCTGTAGGTCGAACGGCACGGAGCGATCCATGGCTTCTTCCCCCGCTTCTCCACCCCGTTCCCCGGTTTATCCAGAGCGTTTCCACAGCAGGTATAGAAACGACGATGTGCCACGGCACTGCCGCGGCACATCCTTGAACGGATGTTCAGTTGTATTTTAGCACGGGCGTGTTACGCCGCGGTTACGGCTGATAAGAGCGGGGAACCTCGGGTTCCCCGCGCCCCTGCCGCAGGCGCCCTTCTGGGGAACCCGGGGTTCCCCGCGCCCCTGCCCTGGCCGGCCTTCCGGGGAACCCGGCGTTCCCGCACCCCTGCCTCATGCCTGGTCAGCAGCGGTTTCGGGCTCGAACGTTGCGGCGGCGGGGAGACCGCCCTCACCGGCGACGACCACGTTCACCACCGGTTCGACGCCGCTCATCAGGCGCACGGTTACCGGGTAGGTTCCGGTGCGCTTGATCGGCTCGCCAAGCTCGATCTTGCGGCGGTCCACCTCCACGCCCAGTTGCGCGGCGATCTGCTCGGCAATGTCGCTACTGGTGACCGAACCGTAGAGCCGGTCCTGCTCGCCTACTTTGACGGTAAGGGTAACCGCGCGGCCATTGATGCGCGCGGCGACGGCTTCGGCGTCGCGGCGCACGGTCTCGGCGCGCCGCTGCTCGGCGGCCAGCCGCTGTTCCGCCTGCTTGATCTGGCCGCGGGTGGCCAGCACCGCGTAGCCCTTCGGGATCAAATAGTTGCGCCCAAAACCACCAGAGACGTCTTTGATTTCCCCGGCTTTGCCCAGGTGCTCAACATCCTGGAGCAGAATGACCTTCATTTTTGCGCCCACAATGCCACCCCTCGAACACGTAAGCGGTGCATCGGGCAAGTTCCCCTCCACGAGTCGGGGGAGAGGGTTTCTGGGAGGGCGAAGTCCTCCCAGAAACCCTCCTGTTCAAACACCTGCCAGATGCACCAGTAAGGTTCAGACCTGCCTGACAGCCCGGAAGCGCGGCGCGCGCCCTGCAATGGCGGCTATGATACCACAGGGGGCGGAGGGGCGTCAATTGTGGATGACTTGCCAGATCTGCGCCCCCACGGCCGGCAGACCGGCGAGGGGCAGCCAGCCGCCCTGGACGCTGGTCTCGACGCCGCTGAGGAGTTCGCGCAGCCGCGTCCCGTCGGGCAGGCCGCCGTGGCGCGCCGGCAGGTGGGCCAGGCCATCGTCGCCGCGCCGGGCGACGATGATCAGCCGCTCGTCGGGGGTCTCGCGCAGGTAGGCCAGGGTGTGCCCGCTGGCGTAGAGGAGCTGGACCCCCCCCTCGCGCAGGGCGGGCGACGCGCGCCGCAAGTGCGCCAGGCGCTGGTAAAAGGTCCGCAGGTCGTGATCCCACTCGCGTTCGTCCCAGGGCATGGTGCGGCGGCACTCGGGGTCACCGTTGCCCGGGAGGCCCACCTCGTCGCCGTAGTAGACGCAGGGTGCGCCGGGGTAGGTGAAGAGCAGCGCCACGGCCACTCGCAGGCGCCGCGGGTCGTGTTCGAGGACGGATCGAACCCGGGGGGTATCGTGGCTGCCGAGGAGGTTAAACTGCTGGATGGCGATCTGCCAGGGTATGGCGGCGCGAAAGGCCGTCAATTGAGCGGCCAGGGCGGCGGTGGGCAATGGGTGGGGATCGCTCCAGGGCTTCTGCGCGCCGCTGGCGCCGAGCCAGTGCCACACGGGGAAGGTGAAGCCCTGGTAGTTCATCGTGGCGTCGAGTTCGTCACCCTGGAGATGGGGCGTTCCATCGAAGAAGTGCTCGCCCAGCAGGTAGGCTTCGGGGTTCTCGCTCTTGACGGCGCGGCGCATGCCGCGCCCGAGCTTGTGGCCCAGGTTCGAGGGGCCCTGCCGCCCGAGCATGTTGGCCACGTCGATGCGCCAGCCATCGATACTGTAGGGCGGGCGCATCCACCGGCGCATGAACGCCTCGGGGCCGGCGTACATCAGTTCGCGCAGCCGCTCGCTGCGATAATTGAGCTTCGGCAGGCTGCGCACCCCCAGCCAGCACTCATAGTCGTCGGGATGGCGGTGGAAGGTGAAAAACTCGGCCTCGGGGGCCTGAGGGTCGGCCAGGGCCGCCTGGAACCAGGGATGCGTGCTGCCGCAGTGGTTCGGCACGATGTCGAGCACCAGGCGCATGTCGCGGGCGCTGAGGGCGGCCCGCAGGCCAGCCAGAGCCGCATTGCCGCCGAAGTGCGGGTCCACCTGGGTGTAATCGGCCACATCGTACTTATGGCTGCTCGGGGCCAGGAAGATCGGGTTGAGGTAGAGCGCCGTCACACCGAGATCCTGGAGGTAATCGAGGCGCTCGACGATCCCCTGGAGGTCGCCGCCGTAGAACTCGCTGGCGCCCTGGCCCTTATGCGGCGGCGCGCCCCAGGGCCGGGCCGCCACCGGGCGACCATAGCAGAGGTACTCCCCGTCGCGCACGTTGTTCGAGGGATCGCCATCGGCGAAGCGGTCGGGGAAAATCTGGTAGAACACGCTGTCGCGCGCCCAGTCTGGCGCCTCGTAGCCGGCGAGCAGCACGAAGTCGTTGGCATCGGTCGGGTTGTGCAGCCAGACCCCCGCCGCGTTGTACCAGCGGTTGCCTTCGCGCGTGCGCAGCAAGAAGCGGTAGCCGGTGCGGCGCATGGTCAATCTCAGGCTGACCTGCCACCAGCGACAGACGCCCTCGACGCCTGCCGGCTCCATCGCCACCATTGTCTCTTCCCCATCGGGACAGGCGCGGAGGAAGACGGCCTCTATCGGAGCGTCAACATCGGCCCGCAGCCAGAGACGCGCGCTATCGCCCACGGCGAGGCCCGCCCGCTGCACGTAGCGCGGCGAGCCATCGTGATGAATGGAATGGGACCAGTTGGGGAGCATTGAGGTGTATCCATTTCATTGAGACGGTGCTCCTCACCCTCCCCCCGGCCCCCTCCCTCTCCATCTGCGGTAGAGCGGAAGGGGGCGCCGAGCGCAGCGAGGCGGGGGAGGGTGAGGACAATCACCCCAGCGCCGCGATGGCGGCGTCGAGGCGCGCGAGCACCCGCTCGCGACCGAGGGCGGCGAGCATGTCGAAGAGCGGCGGGGCGACGGTGCGCCCGGAGACGGCCACGCGCAGCGCGCCGAAGAGCTGGCCAGGCTTGCGCTCCAGGCGCGTACACAACTCCCGCAGCGCCGCCTCCAGCGCCTCGGGATTCCAGGGTTCCAGGTCGCGCAGGGCGGCGTGGGCGGCTCGCAGCATCGCCACGGTCTGGGGGGCATCCAGCCCTTTGGGAACGAGGGAGGCCGGGGCATAGCCATCGGCGCCGGGCCGCGGTTCACGGAAGAAGAACTCGAGCAGGCCAGGGGCCTCGCTCAACTCCTCCAGCCGCTCGTGGATCAAGGGCACCAGGCGCACCACATAGGCGCGCTCGGCCTCGGAGGGCGGATCGCCGATCAGCCCGTCGGCGGCGAGGAAGGGCAGGAGGCGTTCCGCGAGATCCTCGGGAGCGAGCTTGCGGATATAGATGCCATTCATATCGCGCAGCTTCTCGGGGTTCCAGCGGGCGGGGCTGGCCTGGACCCGATCGATGGTGAACCGCTCGATCAGCTCCTCGCGGCTCATAATCTCGGTCTTATCATCGTAGCTCCATCCTTGCAGGGCCAGGTAGTTCATCATCGCCTCGGGCAGGTAGCCCCGCTCCCAGAAGCGATTGGTCGCCACGTCATCCTTGCGTTTGGAGAGCTTGCCCTTCCCGTCCTGGCGCAGAATCACCGGCAGATGGGCGAAGACCGGCGGTTCCCAGCCGAAGGCCTGGTAGAGCAACACGTGGTAGGGCGTGGAGGGCACCCACTCCTCGGCCCGCAGCACGTGGGTGATGCGCATCAGATGATCGTCCACCAGATGGGCGAAGTGGTAGACGGGCATACCACTGGTCTTAATCAGCACAATATCCTGCAACTGATCGTTCGCCACCGTAATCCCCTCGGCGCCGCGCACCAGGTCGGTGAAGGTGGTCTGGCCCGTCAGGGGCGTCTTGAGGCGGATGGTGTAGGGTTTGCCCGTGGCGGCCAGTTCGCGCTGCCGCTCGAGGGGCCAGTCGCGCTCGGGGCCACGGAAGCGGAACGCCTTGACGCCGCGCATTTCAGCGTCGGCGCGGAGTTGGGCCAGTTCCTCCTCGGTGGTAAAGGACATATAGGCATGGCCCGACTCGAGCAACTGCGCGCTGTACACCTGGTAGATCCCCTGGTCGAAGCGCAGCGACTGGATGTAGGGCCCATACGGGCCGCCGATATCCGGGCCTTCGTCCCATTCAATGCCGATCCAGCGCAGGGAGGCCATAATATCATCGGCAGCGCCAGGCACATAGCGCTTCTCATCGGTATCCTCGATGCGCAGGATGAACTGCCCGCCGTAGTGGCGAGCGAAGAGCCAGTTAAACAGGGCGGTGCGCACGCCGCCAATGTGCAGGTAGCCGGTGGGGCTGGGGGCGAAACGCACCCGAACCGGAGGGATAATCTCAATCATGCGCGGGCTCCGCTGCAGGAGATATCAGACACCCTGGCATTATACATTGTAGGCAAACCTTGTTGCGCCACCATCTGCCCAGGTGGCGCATCCGGCAAATCCTGTTACACAAAAGGGCTGGGAGGAGGGTTCCTGGGAGGGCTCTGCCCTCCCGGACCCTCCCGTTCAAGAGCCTCCCGGATGCGCCACGCGCTCGGGGTGACAAGAGGAAACTTCGTTCACGGACCGCCAGGGTGCGCGGACCTGGAAATCCGTCCGCGCACATATGATTAGGTCGGGACCTCGCCGGGTAAGGCCGAAGCATCGGCTATGCCGATGCTTCAGCCCAACAACGATACTCGGACGGAGTACTACGGGCCCCGTTCGAGCAGATCCATCAACTCCGGAACACTTCTGGTCACCGTAAACAGGTGAAAATGTTCGGGATGGATGAAGCCGGAGGCGCGGGCGTGCTCAAAAAACTGGAGCAGGGGTTGGAAGAACCCCGCGGTATCAAGAAAATAGATCGGCTTATTATGGTAGCGCAACTGGCGCAGGGTGAGCGTTTCCACGGTCTCCTCGAGGGTGCCAAACCCGCCGGGGAGGGCGACGAAGGCGTCGGAGCGTTCGAACATGAGCGCCTTGCGTTCGCGCAGGGTCTCGGTGATAATCAACTCGCTCGCTTCGGTAAAGCCCTGTTCGCGCTCGAGCAGGGCGCGGGGGATGACCCCGATCACCTGACCGCCCACGGCAACGGCGGCGCGGGCCGCCACGCCCATCAAGCCCACGTTCCCGCCGCCATAGACCAGCCGCCACCCGCGTGCCGCCACCGCCTGGCCGAGGGCCGCCGCGTCGGCGGCGAAGGCCGGGTTCGTGCCGGAATGTGAGCCACAGTACAGACAGATCGAGCGCTTCATAGACATCCTCCACCACGGGGCAATCGCCGCCCCACACTCGCACGCAGGCTGGCGAACAGATACGCTGCCTAATGATACGGTTCGTATTGTACACCAGGGCTGGCGTGACAGGAGGGGCAACGGGGTTTTCCCGCGCCCTTGCCAGCAGGTTGGGGGCGCCGCGGAGGACGCAGCCTCCTTGCCCCCTCCAGGAGGTTGCCGGGTCCTGCGGCCCCGGCAGGCCCCCTCGTGCCAGTGCGGCGCGGCTTCACTGCGCTGCACAGGAACGGCCTTTCGGAGGGCTGCGCCCCTCTGAGCTTCCCCTAATCAAGGGAAGTTTCGTTGTGGTATGAAAGAACCACAACCAGCGACCATCGGTTATAATCAACGAGCGTCCCCAAAGGATTGGAGCCAGGCGGATCATGCGGGAGGGACCGGGCGGGCCTTGCCTGCCCAGGAGCCTTCGTTCGTTGCCTTGAGGGTGGGCGCGGGCGCCGCGCACCCCCTGGCCGTCGGTTGCAGAGGAGAGGGAACGAGGGACTGCCACATGACAAGGAGGTCAATGATGCCGAAGTACGTGATCGAGCGCGAGCTTCCCGGAGCGGGCAAGCTCTCGGCCCAGGAGTTGCAGGCCATCTCGCAGAAATCGTGCAACGTGCTGCACGGCATGGGGCCGCAGATCCAGTGGCTCCACAGCTACGTCACCGACGACAAGATCTACTGCGTGTACATCGCGCCCGACGAAGCGGCGATCCGGGAACACGCGGAGAAGGGGGGCTTTCCGGCCAATCGCATCTCCGAGGTCCGAACGGTGATTGACCCGACGACGGCTGAGTAGGTGCGCCCCGTCACCCTGCCCGCGATTCGGTCGCCACCACATTCGGAGGGGCTTCGCCCCTCCGAATCTCCCCTCACCCCAACCCGAACGCATCAGGCAACAGATCGGCGATGGGCACGGGGCGATCGGGATCGGCTTCGCTGAGGATCAGCAGGGCGGGGGCGAACTCGATGAGGGCCTGCAGGCAGTCGCCGCAGGGGTAGGGCATATCGGCGCCGGCGCCGGCGACGGCCAGCGCCGTGAAGCGGCGCGCGCCCGCGGCGAAGGCGCAGACCAGCGCCGCCTTCGCCGCACAGACGCTGGAGGCGTAGTTGGCGATCTCCAGGTTGCCGGCGGCGAAGATGCGCCCGTCCTCGGCCAGCAGCGCCGCCCCACCCTGGCGCCCCGTGCGCGGTGCATAGGCCAGCATCAGCGCCTGGCGCGCGGCCTCAAGCAGTGTCGTGAGTTCCGTCATCCCCCGCGCTCCCGTGTCAACTGGTCGAACAGCGCGTCCACCCGCGCGTTCAGCGTCGCCAGGTCGCCGTCGTTGACAATAAGCTGATCGGCCATGGCAATCGGCCCGCCTTTCTCGATGTGCTCGATCTCGCGCTCGTCGCGGGCCTCGGCCTCGGCCGGGGTGAGGGGCCGCTCGTCGC
>JAOACN010000044.1 GCA_026417815.1 Chloroflexaceae bacterium
GCATGCACCAGATCGGCGTAGGCGCGGTAAAGGGCGTAGCCCTCGGGACTGATGCGGTCGCGGCTGTCGCCATTGAGCGCGTGGGGATTCTGCACGGCCCGGTGCAGGGCGTGGATGACCGCGGGGCTGAAGGCGTGGTACTCGCCGTCCTTCTTGAACTTGTAGAAGCCCGGATGGGGCAGGGCCGGCGCGGCGTCACCAAAGGCCCTGCGCTGGCGGGCGCGCACGTCGTGTTCGAGCTTCTCCAGTCCCACGCCGCCGATGCGCGACGGCGTGCCGGTAAAGCACGCATCGATCAGTTCCTGGTCCAGACCGACGGCCTCGAAGATCTGCGCGCCACAGTAGCTGTCGAGGGTGGAGATGCCCATCTTCGACATCACCTTGAGCAGGCCCTTCTCGAGGGAGACGATCAAATTGTGCTCGGCCTCTTCGACCAGGGTGCGGGAGCGGGGATCGTCGCGCACCTTCTCGACGGGGGCGCTGGCGGCCTTCTGCCGCAGGGCCTCACGCTCCAGGGCGAGCTGGCGCACGCTGGCCAGGGCCAGGTAGGGGTTGACCGCCTCGGCGCCGTAGCCGGCCAGACAGGCCAGGTGGTGCACTTCGCGCGCCTCGCCGGTTTCGGCCACGATGCTGCAGAGCGTGCGCAGCCCCGCGCGGATCAGGTGATGGTGGACGGCGCCAACGGCCAGGAGCGCGGGAACCGGCGCATGCGAGGGGTCAACGCCGCGATCGCTGATGATCAGGATCGACGCGCCACCGCGCACGGCCTCGGCGGCCTCGGCGCGCAGGCGCTCCAGCGCCTCGGCCAGGCGCTCATCGGGGCGCAGCAGGGCCATCACCGTGGCCACGCGCAGGGCCGGGTCGCTCTGCGCGCGGATGGCGGCGATCTGCGCATCGGTCAGCACCGGCGAGGTCAGTTGCAGCAGATGGGCGTGCTCGGGCGTTTCGGTGAGCACATTGCCACGCCGGCCCAACCCGACGCTAAGCGACATCACCATCTCTTCGCGCAGCGGGTCAATCGGCGGGTTGGTGACCTCGGCGAAGCGCTGCTTGAAGTAGTGGAAGAGCGGGCGGCCCAGTTCCAACTGTGAGAGCACCGCCGCAGGCGTATCATCGCCCATCGAACCCACCGGCTCGTGGCCCGTGCTGGCCATGGGCTTCAGAATAACGTTCATCTCCTCCGACGTATAGCCGAAGGCCATCTGCAAGGGCAGCAAATCGGCCCCCTGTACGGTGCTGTCCGCCCCCTCCGGAGCCTCCGGCTCGGCAGGCGGCAGCGCGCGCAGATGCTGGCTGACCCAGGCGCTGTAGGGCCGCAAGCCGGCGAGGTAGCTCTTCACATCTTCATTGGTGAAGAAGTGGCCGGTAGCGGTATCCACGGCAATCATCTGCCCGGGGCCGAGCTTGCCCTTATGGACGACCCGGCGATCGTCTACGCTGACGGCGCCAACCTCGGAGCCGGCGAACACCAGCCCGTCGTCGGTGACAATGTAGCGCGCGGGGCGCAGGCCGTTGCGGTCGAGGGCCGTGCCGACGATGCGCCCGTCGGAGAAGGTCAGGGCGGCGGGGCCGTCCCAGGGCTCGATCAGGCAGGCGTGGTACTGGTAAAAGGCGCGGAGGGCCGGCGGCAGGTCCGGCACCTTCTCCCAGGCCTCGGGGACGAGCATGGTAAGCGCATGGCGAATATCGCGCCCGCCGATCACCAGCAACTCGAGGGCATTGTCGAGCATCGCCGAGTCAGAGCCGCGCTCATCGAGCACGGGGGTCAGGGCCACGGGACCATCCACCGGGCCGGCGGCGAGAAAATCGGCGGGCAGGTGCAGCACTGCCTGGCGCGCGCGCATCCAGTTGGCATTGCCCTGGATGGTGTTGATCTCGCCATTGTGGGAAAGCATCCGGAACGGCTGGGCGCGCTCCCAGGTGGGAAAGGTATTGGTCGAATACCTCTGGTGATACACCGCGATGGCGGTGGTAAAGGCCGGGTCGCGCAGATCGAGGTAGAAGTTGGCCAGGTGGCTCCCGAGGAGCAACCCCTTGTAAACGATGGTGCGGCTCGAGAGCGAGGGCACGTAGGCGGCGAGGTTCTCGCGCTGGAAGGCGGCTTCGATGGCCTTGCGGACAAGGTAGAGGGTGCGTTCAAAGGCGACATCATCGAGACCGGCGGGACGCGCGATCAGCGCCTGGCGGATCAAGGGCATGGCCGCGCGGGCGCGCTGGCCGAGGGCCTCGGGGTCAACGGGAACGTCGCGCCAGGCGAGGAGCGTCAGATTACGCTCGGCAATGGCCTGGGCGACGATGGTACATGCCGCGGCGCTGGCATGCTCGGCCTGCGGCAAAAAGAACATTCCCACCGCCAGATCCGCCGGTTGCACGGTGATGCCCTGGCGACGCAACTCGCGGAGCATCAACTCGCGTGGGATCTGGGTGAGCACGCCGGCGCCATCGCCTGTTTTCGCATCATCGGCGACGGCGCCGCGATGCTCCAGGTTTCCGAGGGCCTCAAGGGCCATGGAGAGGATCTCGTGGCCAGGCTGGCCGCTGATCCGGGCGACAAAGCCGATCCCGCAGGCGTCGTGCTCAAAACGCGGGTCGTACAATCCGTGAGCGTCGCGCACAGGAAGTTGCATCGTTACCACCTTACACTCAAACGAAAACAGACAAACGCCCGCCGTACCCTCGGGCCTTCGAGGGGGTGGCGGGCATCATTGGCGTATCGGTTTGCCGATACCGGCGGATGCATAAACCGCCCCGTAGCGCGTCATTGCGCCAACGAGGCCGGGTGGGCTGGGGACCTTGGCCCGAATGGAGCGATCCTGTGTACTTCCGCGAACCTGCCAGACGAGCCGGGGGGTGCAAAAAGCCGCCGGACTCATCCATTGAGCTTCCGGCAGCGCCTCACTGCACCGCACAGATGGGATCATTAATTTCGTGTTATGTAGGACTATACAATGTTCTGCGGGCACTGTCAATATCACTGTCCAACCATTGCGGCGGGATTCTTGTGCGGAATATCCAAGGAGGGCCGAAGCGGCGGCTGAGCCGCTGCTTCGGCCCTGCTCCCATCGGGGAGGCGAACCTGTGCTA
>JAOACN010000117.1 GCA_026417815.1 Chloroflexaceae bacterium
TGCCATAACCTTGCCTTTCGGAATGGTCCGCGTGTGTCACGCTTGTGAAACCATGATCAGAATAGCAAAGTCAACGCAAAGATTGTGAAAACTAATCGCAACAGTCTGTTAAGATATCTGGGCTTGCGACACACGGTGACGGATTGCCAGCGCGGGACGTCATTGTTGCTTGGATGTAGTTCTTCTGAAACCCTGGCTTAGAAGTATTCGCGACAGGGCCTGGCCCTGCGACACCCCTCAGGCAGGGGTGTGGGGAAACCCGGTTTCCCCACGTTCACATCGGTCCCCGTCAGGAAAGGGCCATAGCGTATCTCGAAACGATTGACTCGCAACGATAGCAGCGCGCGCGGCGAACTGCACGGCGCAGGGTTCGCAGGGGATCAAACATTCCGGTCAGTGCTCTAGAAAGGAACCACCATGTTCAAGGGCTTCCGTGATTTCATTCTCCGGGGAAACGTGGTCGATCTGGCGGTGGCGGTGGTGATCGGCGCAGCGTTTGCTCAGGTGGTCGATGGTTTCATCGCGGCGTTCATCGACCCGGTCATTGCCATATTGCTTGGCGGCGCGGGTGAGGATCTCGCCTCGATCGTCTTCGGCAGTTTTCCGATCGGGCTGTTCCTTTCGGCGTTAGTATCGTTCCTGCTCAAGGCCCTGGTGATCTATTTCTTCATCGTGCGCCCCTTCACCAACCTGGCGGCCAGATACGCGCCAAAGGCCGAGCCAACCGATGATGTCAAGCTCCTCACCGAGATCCGCGACCTGCAACGGCAGCAGGTTGCCGCGCTGCAACGCGGCGCGAGGGAGTAACCGGCCTGGAAGGGGCGCGGGGAGGCCGCGCCTCCCCGCAATCGTTTGCTGTTCCGCCAGGGTGAAACCCCTGTCCCTGCCGCCAGATCGCATTGGAACGCCATGTACCGCAATCCGAAATCCAAAATCCAAAATCGTATCACAACCTCCCCTGGGCCTTCAGGCGCAGATAGGTGTTCACCACGCCGGCGCTGAGGTGGTCGGCGGGCACGTCAACGGTGAGCACGCCAGCGCGGTTGAGCCGGTCGAGCAGCGTGCGCCGTTCGTCGAGCAGTTCTTCGGCCACGGCGCGCCGGTACAGGCCGGTTCCGTCGCGGGCCGGTTGCCCGGCTGCGTTGCTCACAAACGGGTCGCTGACGGTGACGCACAGGGGCAGGTGGTGGCGCGCCAGCCGGGCCAGGTGGCTGACAAGGGGCTCAGCCGCTTCGGGGAGGGCCAGGTCGGTGAAGAGGACGATCAGGGCGCGGCGGCGCTGCCGCTGCGCCAGGTAGCGCAGGGCCGCGCCGTGGTCGGCCTCTACCGGCTCGGGTTGCAGGTTGTACAGGCTTTCCAGCAACTGCTGGAACTGCGGCTTGCCGCGTCGCGAGGGCACGTAGGTTCGCACATCGTCGGCAAAGGCCAGCAGGCCCACGTGATCGCCCCGCAGCAGCGCGACGTAGCTGAGCAGCAGGGCGGTGTTGACGGCGTAATCCAGGCGCATCAGGTCGCCCACCGGCGGGGCCATCAGGCGCCCGCAGTCGATCACGCAGATCAGGTGCTGGCTGCGCTCGGCCTGGTAGTCGGCAGCGATCGGGCGCACCCGCCGGGCAGTGGCCTTCCAGTTGATGCGCCGGAACTCGTCGTCGGGGGTGTAGTCGCGCAGACGCTCGAACTCGCCCCCCGCGCCCCGCACGCGCGTCGGGCGCAGGCCCAGCTCGCGCAACATGCCCCGGCGCGCCAGCAGGTCGTACTTGCGCAACTCCAGTACGTTCGGATACACGCGCACGCTGGCCGCTGCCGGATAGCGCGCCTGCCGGAGGATCATGCCCAGCGGCCCGCGGTAGCGTAGCACCACGTCGCCGAACTGGTAGTCGCCCCGGCGCAGGGGGCGCACGTGGTAGCGCGCCTCGTAGACGTCGTAGGCCGGGATGGCGCCGCTCAGGAATTGCGCGTCGGCAGGGAACTCGTGGGGATGCTCGTCGCGCAGGGTGAAATCCACGGGCCGCGAGCTGGCATTGGCCAGAATGACGGTGATCGGGTTCTCGGCGCCCAGCGAGAGTTGCGGATCGTGGACGCGCTCCACGTCGATCTGAGCGGGCCGTGGGGCCAGGAGCGCGTCGCTCAGGGTCAATCCTGCCACAATCGCCAGGTACGCCAGCACGAGCCAGATCAGCGCCGGCGCGAAGGCCGACAGGGCGATTGGCGCGGCAGCCAGGAGCAGCAGGATGAGCAGACGCAGAGTCGGCAGCATTGCCCCTATTGTACCTTGAAACCGCGCCACCCCCGTGCAATAATGCAGAGTGTCAATGTCTACGTAACCCTTTACTTCGTCACGTGCCACGCCTTCCGCTGCGAGGAGGTTAGGAGGGGTTGCACCCCTCCGAACGTTCCCCTTTCTGGTGCGGCGCGGCGAGGCCACGCCGTACCAGGAAGGAAAGATCTTCGGGGGCCTGCCGCCCCCGCAACCCCCGCCAGCGGCAAAGTGACAAAGGAGAGGTAACCTGTGTGGCCCGGGAGAGGGTTCGGAAAACCATCGCCCGCGCAGACGGGCTTCGCAGCGGTAGCCCGCGGCTTCAGCCGCCGGGCTACCGGGCGAATGCCGGTTCATATTCTGAATCTTCATCAGCTGGGAAGTGGGAGTTTGGCGCTCGCCAGCATATGACGAAGGAGGTCCGCCATGGCCCGAGCCGAACCTGCCCCTGATGCCTCCGTCTCCGGAGGGATGCTTATGCCGCGCGAGGCGAGCCTGCCGCCCGTGCCGCTTGAGCATACGACCATTGCCATCGAGGTGGTCGGCCCGCTGGCCGAGACGGTCATGACCCAGCGTTTTCGCAACGGTCACCACGCGGCCCTCGACGCGCTGTACGTGTTTCCCTTGCCCTCCGAGGCGGCGGTGAGCGGGCTGGAACTGCGGGTCGGCGAGCGGGTGATCCGCGGGGCGGCGCACCCTCGCGCCGAGGCGCAGCGCCTGTTTCACGAGGCCGCCGAGCGCGGCCACGACGCGGCGCTGCTGGCTCAGGAGCGCCCGAATATGCTCAGTGTCGAAGTGGCGAACCTGCAGCCGGGCGAGGTGGTGGAGGCGCGCCTGCGTTACTTCGAGCGCGTGCCCTATGACGATGGCTGGTTCACCCTGGTGGTGCCGACGGTTGTGCTGCCCCGCTACCTGCCGAAGGGCATGCTGGCCAATCCGAAGGACGGCGCCGTGCCCCTGCTCCCACCCGATGTCGCCGGCCATACCCTGGCCGTTGAGATCAGCCTCGATGTGGGCCGCCTGGCCGAAGTAGACGATCCCAACGACCAGTTCGAGGTGCGCGAGGCGCACGGGCGCCACGTCGCAACCCTGCGCGACCCCGCCGCGGTTCCTGATCGCGACCTGGTGCTGCGCTACCGCCCTGCCGGCGCCGGGTATCGCGCCGCGGCGTTCGTCTTCCGCGAGGCCGGTCGTCCCGGCGCCCTGCTGCTGTCCCTGACGCCCCGGGCGGTTCCCGAGCCCGAGGAGGTGCTGCCCCGCGAGATGCTCTTCGTCTTCGACCGCAGCGGCTCGATGGGGGGCGAGAGCATCGTGCAGGCGCGGAACGCCTTACGCGCCTGCCTGCGCGCCCTCAACCCCGGAGATAGTTTCAATATCTTTCCGTTTGACAACTTTGTTGAGCGCCTTGCCCCCACGCCGTTGCCCTTCACCCAGGCGAACGTTGACGCGGCCGATCGGTTTATCGCCGGCATTGAGGCCCGGGGCGGCACCGAGATTGTCGCCGCCCTGGCCGAGGCGCTGGCCCAGCCGCGCGACCCCCGGCGCCTGCGCGTGGTGGTGTTCCTCACCGATGGGGCGGTGGGCAACGAGAACCTCGTGCTGCGGGAACTGACCGCGCGCCTGGGCGAGGCGCGCGTTTTTGCCTTTGGCGTGGGTTCGGCAGTGAACCGCTTCCTGCTCGATAAGCTGGCCGAGGTGGGGCGGGGCGTAACCGAGTACATCCTGCCCGGCGAGCCGATCGAGCCGGGCGTGGAACGCTTCCAGCGCCGCGCCGCCCTCCCGCTGCTGCGCGATGTGCATGTCGAGTGGGGCGGCGCCCACGTGCGCGACGCGTTGCCCACCCCGCTGCCCGATCTCTACGCCGGGCAGCCGCTGACCCTCCTGG
>JAOACN010000126.1 GCA_026417815.1 Chloroflexaceae bacterium
ATGTGTATAAGAGACAGGTACTGTAGGCATCGTCAAGTTCGACAAAGCCAAACTCCGCGCTGCTGTAGATGATCAGGTCCTCGGCCATACGGCTGAGGTGCACACCGGTGAGGGCGAAGGCAAAGAGCAATTCGGCCACGAAGTCGCGGTCGGAAACGGCATCGAGCGAATTAGTCGCTACGGCATCAAACTCATCGAGATCCTCGGTGAGGCGTTCGCGCTCAATCCCCAGGCTATTACCGGCGAGGGCCCCGGCGCCCAGGGGCAAGGTACGGGCGCGGGCAGTGGCGTCGGCCAGGCGTTGCCAGTCGCGCTCGAACATCTCCACATAGGCCAGGCACCAGTGGCCGAAGGTGATCGGCTGGGCGCGCTGGAGGTGGGTATAGCCCGGCATCAGCGTGGCGGCGTGGCGCTCGGCCTGGTGCAGCAGGGCGAGTTGCAGGCCCCGCAGGCCCCGCTGGATCCGCTGCGCCGCCGCGATGGCGAAGAGGCGAAAGGCCGTTGCCACCTGGTCGTTGCGCGAGCGCCCGGTGTGGAGCCTAAGGGCCGGTTCGCCGATCAGTTCGTAGAGACGGCGCTCGATGGCGGTATGCACGTCCTCGTCGCCCTCGCGAGGTTCAAAGCGACCACTCTCGAACTCGCGTTGCACCAGGGTTAATCCCTGGACGAGGCGCTCGTGGTCGGACTCGCTGAGCAGACCAGCCTCGCGCAGCGCGGCGGCCCAGGCCAGGCTGCCGGCGATGTCGGCCTCGGCCAGACGTATATCGAAGCGGAACGAATCGTTAAAACGGCGCATCATCTCCGCCGTCGGGGCCGCAAAGCGGCCACCCCAGAGTCGGTGTTCCATGGTTTCTGAGGTGATTCCTCACCCTCCCCCCGGCCCCCTCCCTCTCCACCTGTAGTGGAGAGGGAGGGGGCGCCGAGCGCAGCGAGGCGGGGGAGGGTGAGGAACGGCAACCTGCTGTCACGGTGATTCCTCACCCTCCCCCTGGCCTCCTCCCTTTCCACCTATAGTGGAGAGGGAGGGGGCGCCGAGCGCAGCGAGGCGGGGGAGGGTGAGGAACGGCAACCTGCTGTCACACATAGTGGAGAAACCTACGTCTCCCCGTGTCCCGGCTCATCGGAGCAACATTCTAGCGCAACCTGGAAGTTAGCCCTACAGAGGAAACTGGCTAGCCCGACGCTCTTCCTACTGCCCTTACGTCCGATACTCCGCATTGATCGCCACATACTGCGGGCTGAGATCGCAGGTCCAGACGGTAGCGACCCCATTGCCCAGGCCCAGATCGGCGTCAATGCCGACATCGGGAACATTGAGCAGGTCACTGGCGGCCCGTTCATCGAAGGGCAAGGGCAGGCCATTCTCCAGGACGCGCAAGCCGCCGAAGTGCAACACGACCCGCGCCGGGTCCACCTCGGCGCCGCTGTAGCCAATGGCGCACAGAACGCGGCCCCAGTTGGGGTCGGCGCCGTAGAGAGCGGTCTTGACCAGGAGCGAGCGAGCCACGGCCATAGCGGCCTGCTTCGCCTCGGCGTGAGTGCGGGCCCCGCGCACGGTGATGGTCACGAAGCGGGTGGCGCCCTCGCCATCGCGCACCACGGCGTGGGCCAGGGAGCGGCAGACGGCGGTCAGGCCCTCGACGAGGGCAGCAAAGGCCGGGCCGTTCGGATCGGCGATCGGCGGCGCGGCGGCGGCGCCATTGGCCAGCACCAGCAGGGTATCGTTGGTGCTGGTATCGCCATCAATGCTGATGCTATTGAAACTACCCTCAACGGCCTGGCGCAGGGCCGCGTCGAGCAGCGCGGGCGGCACGGCGGCGTCGGTGGTGACCACACTGAGCAGGGTGGCCATATTGGGATGGATCATCCCCGCGCCCTTGGCCATCCCGCCGATGGTGACAACCGAACCGTCCGGCAGGGTCACGCGGGCGGCGACGTGCTTGGGGCGCGTATCGGTGGTCATAATCGCTCGCGCGGCCGCCGGGCCGTTAGCCCGGTCAAGGCGCTGCGCGGCGGCGCGGATACCGGCGAGGATGATCTCGACCGGCATGGGCACGCCGATAGTGCCGGTGGACATGACGAAGACCGTATCGGCGGGCAGCTCCAGGGCCGCCTCGGTGGCGCGGGCCATGGCCAGGGCGGCGGCGTCGCCAGCGGCGCCGGTGCAGGCATTGGCGTTGCCGGCATTGATCACCACCGCCCGCAGGCCGGCGGGATTGCGCCGCATCAGGGCCATGTCGTAGAGCACCGGCGCCGCCTTGACCCGGTTGGTCGTAAAGACCGCGGCGCCGGTTGCCGGGCGCTCGCTGACCAGCAGGGCCAGGTCGTCGCGATCAGCGTATTTGATGCCACAGGCGGCGGTTGCCGCCTGCCAGCCCATAGGGCTGGCGGCGTGGCCGTGCTCGAGCCATTCGATGGTCATGGGTGTTCCCTGCATAGGATCGATGCGACCTTGCCGCATACCAGGGGACAAAAAACCGATTCTCTCGGGAGGGCTGCGCCCTCCCGAACCCTCCCGGTCGGGAGGAGCATGGCCTACGAGGGCCTTACTCCTCCGTGGGCAGAGGGGCAGCGGGATGCCCATCGCCGGTCAGTTCGGTATCTTCCCAGCGGAGCGACTCAATCGCGCCAATATCGTGGAGATGGGCAATGTCATTGTAAACATTGAGCCGCCAGAGGTCGCGCCCGCGCCGGTTCACCAGTTCCCAGTGGGTAATGCTGGTATTGCGGGTATGAAAATCGGCCGGGGGAACAACCATGCCCGGCATGCGGAAGAAGTGAATAAACGAGCAATCGATCACCCCGCCGTGGCAAATAACCACGATAGTTTTGCCAGCGTGCTCAGCGGTGATGCGGGTCAGCGCGTGGGCGACGCGCAGGGTAAAGGCGGCCCAGCTCTCGCCGCCCGGGGCAATCGGGCGCAGCGGGGCGTTGGCAAAATCCGGCAGGCCGAAGGTGCTCCAGGCCTCCTGGTTGCTCATTCCATCGGCCTCGCCGACGCGCAACTCCTGCACCTCATCATCGAAGATGATCGGCAGGCCCAGGGCCGGACGGACAATCTCAGCGGTCTGGCGGGCGCGGGGCAGGGTGCTGGAGATCAGCACATCGGCTTTCAGTTCGCCACGGGCCAGGCGATCGCGCAGGCGCTCAGCCTGGGCGATGCCGCGGGGCGTC